>CAIQCA010000104.1 GCA_903870235.1 uncultured bacterium | reverse complement strand
GATCTACTTTTTCACCTGGTAGATAAGAACTCTTATCGCTGTGTATATCGATCTTCAACGCCTTTTGGGCTTTGTCCACCGTAAACTCCAATTGCCCAAATTTAACTTCTGGTCCTGGAGACAGCAAAGTTACTGAAGCATAAACGTTTGGAGTATATTCTTCTGTTATTGGGAATTGATATTCAAATATATTTTGATTTATATCTACAACCTCATATGCAAATATTCGTCCGCGTTCGATCGAGATAAGCGCCTTAGCATGAGGATATGGATTTTCTATAATAAACTTCGCCATATCACCAACTTTTACATCGGTTTTCTCGGCTGTTATGTTGAGAGTTGCATTGTTTGTCGGTTGAACCGCTACAGTACCTGATCCATAGATATATATTTCACTTGTACTCTTGATATCGTTTCCGCGACCATCCTTGCCAGCTAAATCCATCTCGTAATCTCCTGGATCATTCAAAGTTACCGACTCTGAATAATTTCCCGAACTGTCTGTTCCAACATTCTTTGTAATAACTGGAACAAGTGTTCTCTGCGGGCGATTGTAGAATCCTCCATCCACTTCCTGACGCTTATATGATGACCAATCTACTTTATTTATCGTTACAGTAATGCCAGATTTTGAAACTGGCTTACCTTGTACATCGACAGTCTTCAGACGAAGATTAAACGCCTGCTTGACTGCAGCAAATGAAGGGTCTGCTTTGACGCCAGCGTAATATTCCCCGCGGTGTACTATAAATGATTTCTGGAAGCCAACTGATTTTCCTTGTTTATCTTTTATAGTCCCATGGAAAACAAATATCTTGCTTTGATCACCAGCACTATCTTTGTATAGTGTGGCAAAATCTAGTGGGAGTTGGATCTTAGCCATACCACCAGCGTCTAACACGGCCTTACCGCTTTTGAGATAAGTGTCACCGTAACCACAGCTATAACAGCTATACCAATCACCACCAAAGTTGAAATACTCGTCTGTATATCGATCAAAGTAAAAATTTTGAGATGTAACTGTATAATCCAAAGTTCCACCATCTAGAGGTACACCAAAATAATATTGTCCGGATACATTGATATTGGAAACATCTCCAGCAACATACTCATCTTTGTCAGTTTGTGCTGTTGCTTCAAATGCCGAACCAACATAGTCCGCCACCTCAAAAGAAGCATACTGGTTGCGGGCCTGAATCGAATATGATCCAAGTGGGGCGTCTGAAGGAAGCATCAA
The DNA here is from genome assembly GCA_903870235.1 of uncultured bacterium. Taxonomy (GTDB): domain Bacteria; phylum Patescibacteriota; class Minisyncoccia; order Phycocordibacterales; family PALSA-1337; genus C7867-002. The sequence goes on along the minus strand of CAIQCA010000104.1, from coordinate 1,426 downwards.
GCTTGTGGAGAAGGTTCCATAAGCACTTACTGGAACAGTCTGGGTCAAAACAACATTTCCCTTGCTGTTATATATATCTATTTTTATATTATTTTCTCTAAAGATCTTGAAAATCCCATCAAACTCAATTCTATAAAGGCCTTTAAGGAAGACTTGTTGTCCTGGACGATATATCGGCCTATCGGTATACAAATAAACTTTTTCATCTTGATATGCACTTCTCCAACTTCCCTGACTCAGGGTATCAGTCCAAGCGGAAACAACGGCAGTGTCCTCTCCTGAAGTTATAGTGGCACCGACAACGTCAGCGGTAAGTGGAAATTCTGCAAAACCCTTGGTGTTTGTGGTTTTGGTACCAGCGAGTGTGAGAGGCGCATCGGTTTCGTTGGTGTTGGTTGTCTTATACAGATCAATCTTGGCACCAACTTCAGAAACAAGGGAGTTAATGCGGCTCAACCAATAAACGGAGCCTAAAGTATCACTAGCGGTTAAGTTGGGAACATCTGGAAGATAGTCGTAGGACGACCATTTTACTCTATTATCAGCGACTGCTAGGTTGGTAACGCTAAGATATGTCCTGGAATAAAGTTGTTTGCCTTTGTCGTCTGTATACTGTGGATGGCTAAACGAAATAATAAATTGTCCTCGAGGATCGGCGAAGTAATCTTTGATATCAATTTGGAAAAACTGATTAACCCACTGATCGGCTTTGAGAGCAACCTTCTTTGACACTGTCGATAAACAAGTAAAGGTACTATTTGGTGTAGTGCTTATATCGTCTGGCTGAGTAGCCAGAAGACGAACCATTGCGTCAGGACTAACTTTGCAGACTGAGACATTAACATAATCGAAATTCTCCGTGGCATAAGTCAATTTGGTATGCTCTGGAGTCGTAACATTATAAATTTTCTGGAAACTTTGGAATCTGAGATAGAACTTAGGTGCTTGGGCGGTATTTATAGATAAATCAGTTTGTGCTTTTTGACCAAAAGTATCTTCAACTGAAAGATTCAAAGAATATGGTTGTTGAGGCAAAAGACCATAATGAATTCTGTTTACATAATCTCCGGGCTGGCAAGGTGGTGGATTTTCATAAGAATTCGAAGTTTCTAGGTATGGATTGTCCCATCTACCAAAAACTATATACTTGTTGGCTTTAAAATTTTTATAGAAATCCGTGGCTTCTTGTACTTTTAGTGGCACATTCGTACACAGGACAAGGTCACTGATGCTTGCATCATTATCGCCAATAGCAGGAGTTGTTTTTATGATCGATAGCTCTGGATATACATTCAAATTACGGACCAGGGGAGCACGATATCAAATGTGCCGGCCATAAACCCGGCCAGCAGTGCGAGCCGGTCATTGACCGTGGCCTGGACCATTTCATCGATCGTCAGGCTCTGGCCGATCCCATACTTGTAAT
>CAIQCA010000103.1 GCA_903870235.1 uncultured bacterium | reverse complement strand
TTGACTGCTTATGAAAATATGTTTTTTCATGCTGGCTTGTATCACATACCAAGAAAGGAAACATCTTCACGTATAAAAGAAATGTTGGAATTTGTAGAGCTTTGGGATCGTAAGGATGATTTGGTCAAGACTTTTTCTGGTGGTATGAAGCGTCGTCTAGAGATCGCTCGAGGACTTCTCCATACTCCTGCAATTTTGTTTTTGGATGAGCCGACCGTCGGTTTGGATCCACAGACTCGCAATCACATCTGGACTTATATAAAGAAGTTAAATAAAGAGCGCGGACTCACTGTGTTCTTCACTACACACTACATGGATGAGGTAGAAAGGATTGCAGACAAGGTGGCGATTATAGATCATGGCAAGATGATTACCAATGATACCGCAGCAAATATTATAGCTAAGGCAGGTACACAGACGCTCGAAGAGGCTTTTATCAAATTGACTGGCCACAACATTCGTGCAGATGAAGCTGGTGCGGTCGACCACTTGAGACAAATGAGGGGAGCTTGGCGTGGTGGAGCCAGAAGGTAAGTAGTTCAATTATCAAATCAAATGCCAAATTCCAAAACATTTTATACCATATACATACTCTGGTTGCGCCAACTTAAACGTTATTTTAGGTCACGATCTCGCATGGTAGGATCGCTTGGTCAGCCGATATTGTTTCTAGTAGCTTTGGGTTTTGGTTTTGGGCCAGTCTTCGCAAAAGCCGGTGGTGGAAGTTATATACAATTTTTAGCACCAGGTGTGATCGCTATGGGTATTCTTTTTACCGCAGTTTTTTCTGGAATCGAAATAATTTGGGATCGCCAATTTGGTTTTTTGAAAGAGACTCTAGTTGCTCCAGTTTCAAGGACTTCCATAATGGTTGGTAGAACACTTGGTGGTGCTACTGTCGCCTTGCTTCAAGGTGTGGTAGTCCTTATCATTTCGATTTTTATAGGTTTTCATCCGTCTTTTGCCTCAATTCCAGCCGCCTTATTATTTATGGCTGGTATAGCGATCATTTTTACAGCACTGGGCACAGGTATTGCCTCAGTACTTGAAGATATGCAGGGTTTCCAGCTGATCATGAACTTTGTGGTCATGCCCACCTTCTTTCTTTCAGGCGCAATTTTCCCATTATCTGGTGTACTTGGAACAATCGCTAGTTTCAATCCTCTAACTTATGGTATAGATGGTCTGCGTGCCACTCTCACGGGTGCAAGTCAAATTGGCTTATCTATCGATGCAGTAGTCGTGACAGCAATAGCTATTGTCTTGGTTGCTATTGGTGGTTGGTTGTTTGAAAGGATACAGGTGTAAATATTATGGCTTCTAATATTCAAAATCAGATTCTTACACGTCTTCTGACTTCAAAAAAGCTTAGGTATAGTGATATCAAGACAGATGAGACGGCTAATGATCTTTTCAATTACCACCTACAGTTTTTGGTGAAAAAAGGGCTTCTTCTCAAAGACGAAGAAGGGTATTCGCTTTCTCCACTTGGAATAAAGCATGTCGCCGATGAATATCCCTTGAACCCCAAGGGCGAAGTAGCAAATCTCTTCAAGATGAATGTGATAACTATCGTCAGTCAGAATTCCAAAGATGGCATAAAAATCTTAAATCAGGTGCGGGGAAGACATCCGTCATTTGGTAAAAAAGGCGTAATGGGTGGAAGTATTCATAAAGGCGAAGAGGTACTCGCTGGCGCTAAAAGAAAACTAGAAGAAGAAACTGGCTTAGGTGCTGATTTTAAGGTTCTCGGCTTTGAACGTAGGATATTGAACGTAGGTGGAGAACTTTTCTCCGATATAATTTATTGTTTGTGTTACGCAGACGAGGTCATGGGAGAATTAAAGGCGAATACGGAGTTTGGTACCAATGAATGGGTTTCGTTGGATGAAGCTATAAAAAATGATGAACCCAGAGCTGATTCTATTGAGTCTGTATCAAAAATATTGGAATCTATAAAGTCTGGCACAATAAGCAAGATGTCGATTTTCTTTCATGAATCGAAACAGACGGAAGAATAGGTCGTCTGTTTTTGGTTAAATACCTGCTAAAAATAGTCATATTTACCGAGGACATCTTCTCTAGATTGCTTTTTTGTTGTCTGGTATTTTTGCTGATATGGACCAGAAAACAATCAATACTTATGATCACATAGCATCAAAATATGAAGAAGAGACCAATGATTTTTGGGATAGATTTCCTTCAAAAATTGTCTCTCTATTTGCTGAAAAGGTCGGCTATGGCAAAGTAATCGATATTGGTAGTGGGCCAGGTAGAGATGGGTTGATATTGAAGAATGCTGGCTGCTCAGTTGTTTGTATGGATGCTTCCAGGGTGATGGTTAAAATGTGTAAACAGAAAGGTTTAAAAGCTATCAGTGGAGACCTTCTCCAAATACCATTCAAGGATAATAGTTATGACGGTGCTTGGGCCTACACATCACTTCTTCATGTACCGAAAACCTCTATGTTGACAGCCTTGGTTGAGATAAAGAGAATTCTTAAGAAGGGGGGTGTATTTGGTTTGGGGCTTATCGAGGGCGATGAAGAGAAATATAGCTATAGTTCTGGAGGTGATACACCTAGATATTTTGCTTATTATCAAAAACATGAAATAGAGGCATTGTTGACAACATCTGGTTTTGAAATAATCTTCTTCGAAGAGTTTCGGCCGGGATCGCGGAATTATCTCAATTATCTTCTAAGGAAAAGGTAATATTTTAAGTATTTACCGAGGAAGTCCTCACTAGATAGTTTTTGACTACTGCTTATAGTTGGTAAAGGGTTAGATGTAACACTGAACAAAACCTAAAAAAGGTATTTATGGAAAAAGACATGAAATTACTGGAGTCCCTAGTGATTGACAAAAGTTATTG
>CAIQCA010000102.1 GCA_903870235.1 uncultured bacterium | reverse complement strand
GATTTTACTTCTGATAATATTTTTTCTTGATTTGTCTCTATTTTCTTAGTTGTGTTCTTAATATCTGCCATATTTTCGGCTATTTGAGCAATTTTATCTGCATCAAAGTTTTCCAAAAATGTATTTAATACTTCTGTTGGTCCAGTTTTACTATGACTTCACGCATTCGACAGTCGAGGATGCGTTGCGTCCGATTCCCCGCTATGGCAAACCGGATACTCTCGGCATGGATGCCGGACCGGAGATTACTATTTGCGAGGAGCTGGGACGTTATGACAATGGGGCGGTGGTAGTGACTGAAGAAATCGGCACAGGAGGAAGACAGTTCCACGAACCCTTCCGCCCCGCTGATCCGGAAACGTTTCGAACTGTGTTCATCAGCGATCCAACCGATCGCTCGAACCAGCTGAAGGAGTTCCTAACCAAGTTCCCAAAATCAGCCAAAATCGGTGAGATTATGGCCGATCCGAAAAGCACTCTCATCTGGGAAGCGGAATTCAGTGGTCCGTCTTCCATCAGTGGTGCAACATCGGCGATCAGTTGTGTACGACGGGGGCTTCCGATCTTCAGTGTGATCGTGAACTATCTCACTCAGCACATGGTCGTCTCGTGTGCGGCCGGCAACATGATAGTAAAGTTGCCCAGTGAGCGTTCTCACACTGTCGATCTGAATTACGTGCTGGAACACGGAAAAGACATCACCTTCCCAGACATTGGGCAAGACTTCAGCAATATGCCGAAGTTTGTGACCTTCTTGGGGGATACTGGAAAAACCGGATACCTGAACAACTTCAATGACAGCGGGCTCATGGACCCGACCAAAGTCGCGGAACATCTCCATTATGGTCTTCCGGGTGGACCTTCACGGATCTTGTATCTGTCGAATCTCCAGCCCACGGAAGCACCAGTCGGTTTCATCCTCGCCAACGGAGAAAAAATCGGCGAATGGATTCATTGGTTAGCGTTTGTGCGGTTTGCCAAAAGCATGACGGACCAGAGTCAGCCAGCATTGATCATGAACGAAGTACATCAGGAACGGCCACACACAAAAGAAGGCATCCTCATGGCCACGCCGCCGAACTATAGTATCTTCCGCGAGTATAATGGGAAGATGTACATCGATACCAGTTACCTGCTACGGATGCCAAATCCCAGCCGGCAACGGGAAACGTTGATCGTCGCTCCAGCGGACAACCGTTGGGCCTCGCGTGTAAGTAGTCAGGCCCTGTATCGTTCGATCAAGTTCTGAATGCTCTAAACAGACAACCCCGAGTCTCTCACGAGGCTCGGGTGTTTTTTATTTATCAAAACTGGCAGGATTTGCGACTTCAGGTTGTTTAATGTTATGGTTAGCGCAATGAGAAAAACACCTTACAGACAACCAGACCGAAGAGACGCTCCTGTTCCAGCCAAAGATCCGGATGCTTTTCCGATGCGCATCAACAAATACCTTGCACTAAAAGGCTATGCTACACGTCGTGGAGCCGATGAACTCATCGAAAGAAAGATCGTCACTTTGAACGGACGTTTAGCCGTCCTTGGCGATAAAGTCACAGAGAAAGACATTGTCGAGGTTCGCAAAAACAAAGGTGCCAGGAGCGCATTCTCGCAAGATTATGTCTATTATGCTTGTAACAAGCCTCGTGGTGTTCCTGTACTCGATACTCGCAAAGGCACAAAAGGTTTTATAAATACCTTGGTACAGGCCATGCCCACTGAAGCCAAAAGCTTATTCCCTGTTGGCAGTCTTGACCCGGAAGCTTCTGGTTTGATCATCTTTACAAACGACCGCCGCATTATCGATCGATTGGAAAATCCCAAACACGCACACGTGAAGCAATATCATATCGAGACTATTCAACCATTACGAGCTAATTTCAAGGAAAAGCTTGAGGCTGGTGTTTCTATAGATGGTGGTGAAGCTATAAGCTGTCGCGTCATGGTACAAAGTCCAAATTCTTGCTATGTAAGTATTACCGATCCCAAAAACCGCATCCGCCAGATATGCGCTCTCTTCGGTGCAGAAATCGCCAACCTGACACGCACTTCTATATTGAACATCCAACTCGGTAAAATTGAGTCCAATGGCTTTCGAAAAATCACCGGGGAGGAGCTCGGCCTTTTCCTAAAGAATTTAGGACTGTAGATCTGATTCAGTATCTAAACTGGGAGCTAATACCAGACTGGGAGTGCGCGAAATATTCAATTGAATTTTTCGTAACTTTTTATTCATCATCTTATGATCAGGCATCGTCTGCGCTACTAGATTCCAAAAGCCTGCGCCATGATTGAATTCTTTTATATGACAAATTTCATGCACGATCACATAATCGCGTAGTTCCGGTGTCAGAAAAACCAATTTATAATTGAAATTAAGATTCCCCTTCTTCGAACAACTACCCCACCGACTTTTCTGATTTCGTATGGCTATGCGACCAAGCGTTACGTTGTAGTGTTTATTGAAATGTAAGATTCGTTCCATCACCAAAGTACGTGCAGTTTCTTTGTGCGTGAGATACAAACGACGACCGGGAGTTCGACGAATATGACGACGAACACGCACTCGGATACGACATGTTGCCCACCTAAATACAATGCGAAACTTTTTCACTTTGTAATGATAGCAAGTTTCTGAGCACGTGTAAGTCTTTTTAATTCTGCTTCACGAGCTCTGGCCTTGGCCAAAGTCCTATGCTTTTCACTATATACCAGTGTTACTGGTCGGCGAATTTTCGTATAGTGTGCACCAGACTTGGCATAATTGTGTGCGTGCACACGCTTTTCTAGATCATTGGTACTACCGATATAAAGTGTGTCATCTGAACATTTTAGGATGTAGGTATAGTGCATTGCTCACTAATTTTAGCATTAAAAAAACCGACAGGAGGAGCCTGTCGGTGTTAAACGTCTGATTGTTACTGGATCTTGCCCAATTTTCTGGCAGCTTCTTCGTGAGGGCCGCCGGATATGAGCAATTTTTCGATTGAGGCCAATGAGCCTCTGAGATCAGCGATCTTTGCATCAATCGCTGCCTTTTCTTGCTCTAACTGTTCAACCTCTGTGATGAGCCCGGCTGCGAGTGCCTTGGCTTGGACATAATCCTCTGCCATCCGTGCCCACAACCCCATAAGAGCCTGAGACGCACCGGAAGGTACGACGGGCGGTGGCGGAGGTGCGATTGCCGGCGACGGCGATGACACAACTGGAGGAGGTGTGGCAGGAGGCTGACTCAATACCGGATTGACCTTCCGATAGTTGGAGATCTGGCAAATACGATACGTATTCTTGTCAGTCATCTCCAACATACCCTGTTCCTTCAGCCGGCGAATCTTCTGGCCGATATCAAAAGGGGTCAAACCTACGAACAAACCATAAAACACCTCAATGATTTGTGCGCGTGTAACAACTCCTAGAATGTCCGCCTTCTCAGCGAGACACTCCAAGAACGCTGTAACTGAGTCTTTGTCACAAATCGAAAACTCAGAACGCTTCCTCTTCGGGGCTACAACAGGTGTCGTATCGGCCACCGACGCGACGGCTATTGATGCTGGCGAGTGCGGCGGCGGTGTAATCGTAGGCACAGGAGAAACAACGGTAGTTTCACGCGGCTGTTGTCTAGCCTTCGCCTCCAGTCTTTGTTGCTCGGTTTTCGAACCGATGACTACGTCGCGTATCGTCGATCCGTGATCAACGAATTTCCGATAGAACCCATCGATCGGATACACCGGCGGCACGTGTATGTCGTACTCGAACCGAGAATCATTATCACCCAGCTGGTGGGTAACCTTGATGGTTCGGGTCATACTGACGTAAACACCTATTCGAAACTTACCACGATGAGCAGGACCTCCAATCGTCTGCGTCACACAAGTGACGGAAAAGATTCCCTGCACTCCCATCAAGTTGAATATAGACTCAATGATGTGCCCGACTGCGTCGAGCTGCTTTTGCGACAAAGTCGTCATGGATCCGCGACCCATTTTGACTTGCACATTCGAACTAACCATACTTTTCCTCCGGTTGTGAAAAACTCTCGTTTTTCATTGGTTTATCTGTTGTTTAGAACAAAACTCTTGTTAACAATTACGTTAACGCTGTTGCAATCTATACCATACTTTGTCAATTTTTGCAAGATTAATAATACCGCCGCGGTTATTCTATACCCCGGTCTTTCAACTGTTGCATACCACGAAATAGTAGAACGACTCTATTTTACTTCTCCTCCTTCTTCGCCGCTAACTTGGATAGATAGAACCCGATGACTGCCACACCAATGGTAAGAGCAATGGCGTATACAAACTTAGGAACGAGCCCACTGGAACCAAGTGGAAAATAATAATCAATAACACTCTTGATGGCATCATTCCAAGACAGAGCAACCACAAAACCGAATGCAGCTAAAAGGGAGACTATTAAACGTCCCCAAACTTCCGAGCGGAGCTTCTTTTGTTCTTCTTTGAAATTATAGAGGTTGAATTCACTCATACAGCTTAAATCTTATCATAACTTATTTAATAAAAAACCACTGTTGCCTGACCGGCCAACAGTGGAATGATATTAGTGCAGAACTGCCTGCACGACTATCTCAAACAAGCTGCTCGTTGTCTGAAACGTGAACCTCATTGAGATCTGGCTGAGGCATTCCCGACAAAACATTCACTATCGCACCCAAGCTTCTAAGCTCAGAGACAACGGAGTCCGTGAAGCTCATGCCAACATAGTCGATGCGATAATCACATTCCATATCGACAGTGATGATTTCCCTTTGAACGGTGACACGGGCCCACGACCAGTGTTCACCAGGAATTTTGCCCAGGACCAGATAGATGAACTGAAACTTGTCATCACTGATCCACCGCCAACGCCCAGGAGTCCGAGAACTGTTCAAGATATCCATCGCGATCATTCGCGCATGTTCCTTGTTCTCTCGGGACGTCTTTTGTGTCTCACGAAAGACGTATATCGCTGTCGCGATCATGATTACAGCTACAACAAACACTAACAGGATTGACTGAACGTAATGTGCCAAAGGCATTTAAAGAACCTCCTAATTAATTGTTTAACCTTCACGGATGATGGCATAAATATATGCAATGTGTCAAGACATATAAAACAGCAAAGGTGAAGATCTGAGAGTAAACTGGGATTACAAAAAACACCCAGTTTTGGCCCAAATACCAAAACCAGATGTTTACCATCATCTTTCCCTGATTCTTCCCTCAAATTTCTGTTCCCTTTTTTCAGCTTTTCTTCTCCGGTGAGATTCCCAGAGAGTTTCATTCCTATCATTTGCCTGGTTCCAGAAGATTTTAATAAAAAATATCGCCAAGGCCAACAAGACTAGGAAAAACCCATAGATCAAGTACATGATCATCTTCGCGCCGTCTGGATCAAATCTACGGAAACCCTCAAGGAGATCGCTAATATCTGACATTGAATCACCTCTTTCTAAAGAAAGTTAACCTCACCAGACCCAGAAAGTCAAATTTAAAGTTGTTGCCACTTTCCCCTACTTCCCCAAATCCAAAACTTCATCAACCCTTATCTGCTTCACGAATTCTGGTACGTGAGATACAAGAATCATGGCACCTTCATATTTATCAAGTGCGCGAGCTATAACCGGCAAATGTCGAAAATTTATATGATTGGTAGGTTCGTCCAAGATCAACAGGCCGGGTTTAAGTAGAACCAGACGCGCGAACGCAACAAGACCCTTCTGCCCTTCCGAGAGTGAACCTATTTTGGTATGTATGGCATCAGCTCCGATAAGGAAGCTGGCGGCCACTGCACGTACTTCAGTCTCGATAAGACGACCTTCAACGGAACGCACAATCTTTTCGAGTGATTCGTAAACGGTGTCATTGAAATCCATCATGGAAAAATCTTGACGATAATAACCAATTCGCACACCTTCGGTGATGACCGACTCGCCTGCAATCTTTTCGCCATGAGCATTGTAGCCTCCATTTACAAGAGCCTCAAGAAGAGTCGACTTCCCTATGCCATTTGGCCCGGCCAAGAGCAAATGTTGCTTGCGACGAAGCTTGATACTGCACGCATGTGTAACAGGTTTGTGAGTTTTGGGACTCAAAATACTATATGAACTTATATTTATGATATCACCAACGATATCGCTACCAGCGGTTTTACTGCCAGTAGCAAACTGAGAAGGTATCGTAAAGTCACGAATAGTTTTATCTTCTTTGCGCACATCAACAATCTCTTCCTCCAGCTCGTCAGCTTTCTCACGCATACGTTTGGCAACCAGGCGCATACCGCCACCTTTGTTAGCAAAAACGCCAGCCTGATATTTCTTGGCCTCTATCTCTTTTATGAGACGGGCATTCTCCATATTTTCTTTTTCAATACGTGCACTGATCTGTTCAACAACATCCTTATAGTCACCAACATATTGTTCGACTTTACGAGTATGCAAATCTAGATATAAAACCCCATGAGTAAATGCATTCAAAAAATCGGCATCGTGAGAAATGACAAGGCAAGTCTTTTTGTAATCGACAAGGAACTGCGTGAGATGTTCTATACCGGCTTTGTCTAGATTGTTTGTCGGCTCATCAAGCAAAAGAATATCTGGATCTTGGATAAGAGCTGAGGCCAAGAGAAGTCGGGCTTGTTGGCCACCAGAAAAAGTTTTTACTAACCGATCCTTAAGGTCCAGCAGCAAAGGATGCTTCGGGGACACGGATATTTCCTTGCTAGGAAATTCCTCGTGCTCGTGCCGACGCACTCGCAAGGTCCCCTCAACATCCTTTGCTGCTTTCTTATTAGATCCATGCAAGTTCACAACATCTAGGATGGCATCGATGCGTGGATCAATATCATAAACCTTGGGACGTCCACCACTTTCCAGTGCTTTGGAAAAAAATTCACGAACAGTAAGTTCGAGATCAGGGCGAGGTATAACCTGACGAGCTGTGGCAATAGTGACACCGTTAGTTATATGAATTTCCCCGGATTCTGGTTTGTGAATGCCTGCTATCGTATCTTTGTCGGCTCCACCGGCACCCAATATAAGCCCAAAAATTGTAGTCTTTCCAGCGCCATTTTGTCCCATCAGAGTAATCTTGGTGCCACGGCGTACAGTAAAGCTAGCCTCATTCAAAATAGGCTTGTTGTGACCATATTCGAAAGACACCTCCTCAAAACGGATGATGGTGTCTCCTGAGAATTCATTTCTTACCGATTTTTGGCCTTTTGACATAGAACTGGTATGTTAGCCTTTTTTGCGGCTATATACAACTTAACATATAAAAATATCGCCAAGAACACAGAGTCCTTGGCGAATTTTGCTTGATTTATCTTTGTCGTCAAGCACAAACTATGCCTTCTTGGCTGTTGGGTGAACAACTTCAGTGTTCTCCAAAACAATAATGCGTTTCTTGAACATGATGTACATCCTGGTTTGTTTCAGGACGCCTCCCAGGAAAGTGGCAAGATCCTTCAATGCCACGACAGCATCATCGTCAGAAAGACCTGGATTGTGAATCGAGTTGACCTCACCGACAAACATAACCACATTCTCCTGGTTGGTGACGATACCCGTCGCCTCCGAATTCCACGTATACAACATGGTGCCATTTATCAGGGTGCCACTTGTGATACATGAGCTACCGGAACGCATTCGGTTCCTCATCCAAATATTGATGAGATCCAAAACTTCTTGGTATGTATGAACCACCCCAGTGTTGTAGCCCTCCATCAACCCGATAGTGATCTGAAATGAACGACGTTCGCTACTAACCAACCTTTTTTCTCGAAACATACCCTACCTCCTAATATAAGTTGTTGACTTGTCTTCAAAACATTAACTTTGTAGACCCTAACACATTCATTGACATTAATCAAAATATCAATTATGGTGTAAATAGATAAATAAAATAGAAGAAAAGAAAGAGGAAAGCACATGAACAAAGTAATAAAAGCCAGGCCATGCCAATTGGTGATCGTGCGCCATGGCGAATCTGCTCGCAATGCAGCCAAGAAAGGTTCAACCTATTTTGCCGACGAAGAAGCCCGCGCTTCGGTGGCCGGTATCCCCGACCACTTGATTCAGCTGACACCTAAAGGTTTGGCGCAGGCCAGGGTGACAGGTGTTCACTTGAAACAACGGTTTGGAACGTTCGATTATGCGTATACATCAGGATACGCACGGACCGATCAGACCCTTTCAGGTCTACTTGAAGCTTACACTGCGGAAGAGCGGCAAAAAATCAGAATTCGTACAAACCTATTCATCCGCGAACGAGATCCCGGATACACCTACGACATGACTACCGCAGAAGCTGAAGCCGCATTTCCTTACTTGAAGAAGTATTGGGAAATGTTTGGCGGTTACTTCGGTGCCCCACCAGGTGGTGAAAGTCTGGCCAAAGTCTCTGAGCGCGTCTATTTGTTTCTAAACATGCTCTTCAGGGATCGTGTCGGTCAAAACATCTTGATCGTCACACATGGCGGAACAATCCGTTGTATCCGCACGCTCCTTGAACATTGGGATTACCAAAGGTCAACTGCGTGGCCCAGAGGTGAATCGCCTAAAAACTGTGGCGTAACAGTCTATCAGTTCGACCCCGGTTTCGGCGGACACCTGGTCCTACAGGAGTACAATACGGTTTATGGCCGGCAAGCAACAGAACCAAGACAGTTCACGTTATGAAAAGTTACCTCTGCGGCAATGCTGTCGCAGAGGTTTTTTATTTGGACGTTTTGGATTGACATTTTGATACATTTAATGTATAAAGGCAACAGAGAAATTTCGTCAAAATAGCCCTAAACAGTCGAAAAAAGAACTCTGACAATACAAAAGAAAGGCAGAAAATGAACCCAAAAAACGAACCGGACTTTGGTTTCGTGCGGGTAGCCGCAGTTAGTCCCGAAGTAGTCATCGGAGACGTGATCATCACAGCCATGAACGTCATAAGAATGGCCGAGACTTACGTCAAAGAAGGCGCGAAACTGATCGTCTTCCCCGAGTTGTGTCTGGCTGGTGGTTACACCAACGCCGACCTTCTTCATCAGGCAACTTTGCAAAATGAAGCCCTGAAAGCACTTGAGCTGGTCAAGATTGCATCGGAAAAAATCGACGCGGTTCTGATCGTTGGATTACCTCTGTGCGTCAACAGCACACTGTTCAACGTGGCAGCAGTCATCGACCGTGGCAAGATTGCCGGCATAGTTCCGAAAACTTATCTTCCAAACGGAGGAGAGTTTTATGAAGCTCGGTGGTTTGGTAGTGCGACGAACCTAGTCCATACGCATATCGAACTCTTCGGTAAAAACGTGCCAATCGGCACCGACCTACTCTTCCGATCGGTTGAAGACACCAAGATAATCGTTGGTGTCGAAATCTGTGAAGATGTTTGGACACCGATACCCCCAAGCTCATTTGCAGCTGTAGCCGGAGCGACGATTCTCGTCAATCTGTCAGCTTCCAATGAATTGGTTGGTAAGGCAGCCTACCGTCAACAACTCATCGCTCAGCAGTCTGGTCGATGTATTGCCGGTTACGTTTACAGCTGTGCTGGTGCCGGCGAATCAACGACTGACGTCGTCTTCGGTGGTCATAACATCATCGCTGAGAACGGATCGATCCTGACCGAAAGCAACCGCTTCACACTGGGACCGACTGGAACATTCACTGATATCGATGTGGACCTGTGTGTATTGAACAGGATGAAAGCCACAAGTTTCGCCAAATGCACCCATGAGCTAGGCTCACGGAAGTATCGGCTGATCGAGGTGTCACTCCCCAAACATGTTCCGGACAAACTGCGTAGGCCCAATCCGTCTGCGCCGTTCGTTCCAACAGCCAAAGCCGACAAAGCCGGAGTTTGTACCGATGTGTTCAACATCATGGTCACTGGCCTGATCCAACGGATCAAAAAGATCGGCTGTAAGGATGTGGTCCTCGGTCTCTCCGGGGGCCTAGACTCCACACTGGCGCTACTTGTCTGTATCAAGGCCTTCGAACGTCTTGGTTATGACAAATCAGGTATTCATGTTTACACGATGCCTGGTTTCGGTACGACCGATGAAACAAAGTCGAATGCTATCGTGTTAGCGCGAGTATTTGGACTTACCATTGAAACGATAAATATCGCCAATGGATCTCTGCAAATACTGGAAGATATCGGCCACGACACAACGACACAGGATGTCGTCTTCGAAAACGCCCAAGCGCGTTATCGGACACTTGTCCTGATGCAGAAAGCAAACCAGGTCGGTGGTATCGTGATCGGCACCGGTGATCTGTCTGAAGCGGCGCTCGGTTGGTGCACTTACAATGGTGACCACATGTCCCATTACGCCGTGAACACTGGAGTGCCGAAAACACTTGTCCGGTTCGTTGTGGAATGGGTTGCCAACAATGAAGTTCAGCCCGTGGCAACACAAGTTCTGCAGGCGATTCTGGAGACTCCAGTTTCACCAGAACTGACTCGACCGAAAGATGGAGTCATCGCTCAGAAGACTGAGGAGATAATCGGTCCCTACGAGCTTCACGACTTCTTCCTGTTCCACTTCGTGCGACGAGGTGCTAGTCCGCGCAAGATTCTTTATCTTGCCAGACAAGCCTTCGGTGACAAGTACACCGAAGAAGAAGTTCGGAAATGGCTCCGGGTTTTCATTACCCGCTTCTTCAAAAATCAGTTCAAACGATCTGCTGTGCCAGATGGTCCAAAAGTTGGTTCCGTCGCCCTCTCACCGAGAGGCGACTGGCGGATGCCATCGGATGCATCTCCGGCCCAGTGGTTGCGCGAACTCGATTGAGAAGTCGCTCGTTCAGAAAGCATGTTAATGTGCGAGGCGTGGAAGTTCTTTCCACGCCTTTTTTGTTTAAGTAAAATGAGCAAACAAAAAAGCTCACCATCACAACATTGGGTAAACCCTTTGTTGTTGGCGAGCATTTCAATGACACCTGACTTCGATCAAGGTAATCTGGTCTGACATTCCTCGAAAGGTGTACTCATTCCCTTCCGAAGGATTTCTTGCATCTTCAAACCAAAGGCTGGGTCCTCAGCCACTTCGCTAGCGAAAGCCAGGATCGAGTCAATCTCCAAAAGGAGCGGATCAATCGATCCGGATTTTTGCGCATATCCAGTGAACATGTCATGATTTTTCTCGAATTGCATCGTGAGCTCATCGAGAACCGTGAAATAAATCCACGGAATATTTTTGAGATCCGCGCGCTCACGGAACCGTTTCCAGCACCGCAATCCAGCCCACCGGAAGTCTTTTGAGGCCTCTGGAGGATCTGTAAGGCGTTCGGAATCCCACGGCATCATGATACAACTGACGATGAGGACCGGGGTCGCAGGATCGCCGGGCGCAAGGCGAGCGAGCCATTCACAGAAATCGCTTTCATCTTCGATCACTTCGACTTCCACATCCACAAGATGACGCATGATACAAGCTTTTATACTGTTCGCTTGTTCCGGATCATCTTCCACCAAGACAACTCTTTTCATTGGTTCTCCTTGTTAAAATAACATTGATTTATCAGCTACCTTAGCTGAATTATCTGCTTCCGAAAACATAACATATCTAAAACCATGTTGTCAATAGGCACCTCGATAATGGCTTAAAATCTTGACATTTTTGTTTAAGGGTGATAGAAACTACAAGTAAATAGTACGAAGGCTTTCCTTCATTGAAAGAACAAAAACAAGGTATAAAACAGGAGAAATGATATGTTAGACATGAAAAAATTGGTAGGGCCATTTGGCATACCGGTGTACCATCAACAGATGCCAGATATTGTTAAATCAGCAGCACTGTCTTGGGTCACCTTTGTCGGAGCTGGCGACGATGAAAATGTCGGCCTCCCGGGCTTGTACCACTGGTTCGAGCATGTCCCCTTCCGTGGTACCAAAAAGTACCCGCGCGGGATGGAAGACATTATGCAGCCGATCACCCGCATGGGTGGTAGTGTGGGAGCCTGGACCAGCTCGGTCGCCACGACATTTAAGGTGAAGCTCCCGACACGGCATTGGAAACACGGTTTGTCGGTGATCACCGACCTCGTGTCACAACCACTCCTTGAAGAAGCGAGTGTGCGTGCCGAACGGGACATCATCCGGCAAGAGATTATCGAATGCAAAAGTAGTAGCGGATCGGCATTCTGGTATGAACTGCCCAAAGTACTGTGGGGTGGCCATCCGTTTGGTCACCACGTACTCGGAAGTGAAGAAACCCTCGACCAGATGAATGCTGAAACCATACGTGAGGCACACAAAAAGGGCTATGACCGATCACGGATGGCCATGTTCTCCGCCGGCAACATGTCGGGTGAAGAAGTCTTGGCGGAATTACAACAACTCTCAGACACCCTCCCCTCGAACCGTCTTTCACCACGTTTCGAAACGGCATTCAAGGGAGAATTCCCGAAATGGAAAGACGGTGGTCTAACGCAAATCAAGACCACTTTTGCTTCATCGATCGTGGCCGTGCTCTTTCCTTTACCGAAAGATCAGACGAAGGAACAAAACTTCTTTCGCAGTATCTTCTTGGGACATTTGTTTGGATGGGGTGAGATGACCAGTCCACTCATGAAAATTGTCCGGGAAGAGCGGCATCTCGTTTATGGAGTCGACACCTTCAAGTGGCTCATAAACGGAAGCGGCTTCTTCGGTTTTATCACTGAGGCCAAGAGCGCTAACATCACACCGATCATTCAGGCGTTGCGCGAAACTCTACGGCACCCCTCGGTCTGTTCTTCCGATCATATTGAAGCGATCAAGGAGGGACTCCTTGGGTCCATCGAGATGAAGACGATCAATCCATCTGGGTTGGTCAAAGAAGCGATCTCCGATGTTAATTCTTCGGGGCGCGTCGTGAACGACGAAGAGTATTGCGAGATCTTGCGCAACTACAGCGTCGCGAAAGCAAAAGACCTCGTGGCTGAGTTACGCGAGGAGCAGGCTCATGTGATCATCTATGAAGGTGAAGGTCCGCAGGAATAATACGCCACGCCAATGTTCTACAAACTGGGAGCCGTCTCCCAGTTTTTTTGTTGAAAAGTTTCAATTAAAAGATACCTACAGATTCTCGATTGGAAACCTATTTCTTTCCAGCCTTATTCGTCAAAGCTCCAGCGATAGTCACAAGCAAAGTCGAACCAATGAAAATAGAAGAGTATGTACCAGCAGCAATACCGACGATCAAGGCCAGTGAGAAATGTTCAGTCGTAGAACCACCAACAAAGTACAACACAACGAGCGCAATCAAAGTAGTCAAAGAAGTATTGATTGAACGAGTGAAAGTCTGACTTACGCTCTCCCCTACAATCTCACCAAAAGGTTTCTTAGCAGGAGCTTTGTGTAGATTTTCGCGAACTCGATCGAACACCACGATAGTATCATGCACAGAGAAACCAAGTATGACTAGAAGCGCAGTGACGAAGAGAGTATCAACTTCATAGCCCTTGAAATGACCAAGGATTGAAAAAACACCAGTGGGGATGATGACATCGTGAACAAGAGCAATGACCGCAACCAGACCATATTTCCATGAAGCAACTGGCTCAGAGACTTTTCTGAAAGCAAAAGTGATATACAAGACGATGCCAAGAATAACTAGAATTATAGAAACAATAGACTTACGGAGAGCTTCAGCTCCAAGAACTGGACCGATAGAATCGAAAGTTTTAATTGTAGTGGTGGCCGTACCATTCAAAGAAAGTGCCGTCATAACAGCGGCCTTCTCTTCTTGACTAACTTCTTTCAAACGAACAATAAATTCTTGTTCACCTTTCTCTGATGTCCCGAGACGTACAGAAACAGCCGGATCAACGGCAGCAAGAGCAGTTGTAACAGCTGTTTGGTCAGGACGGCCACCATCGTAAGAGACTTCGATAAGAGTTCCACCAGTAAAATCAACTCCAGGTTTCAAACCCCAGGTAAAGAAAGAAACTACTGAAGCCAAGACTAGTAGTCCGGAAAATGCATAGAAGAGTTTTCTGTATTTAACAACCCACATATTATTTGAAATGCAATCCATTACTGATAAGGAAGGTCGACAGCTTCGTAGTATGCTTTGGGGCAACGGCGTATAGGAATAGACGTGAAGCAGTGATAGCAGTAAACATGGAAACCAATACACCGATCACGAACACTAAGGCAAATCCAGTGACGATAGAAGTGCTTCCGAAATAATACAAGATCACACCAGTAATAATACTAGAAATGTTTGAGTCGCGAATCGAGAGCCAAGCACGTGCGAAACCTTCATGCATAGCATCCCAAACACCACGACCAGCCTTGAGTTCTTCTTTCATGCGTTCAAATATAAGAATGTTCGCATCCACAGCCATACCTATAGAGAGGATAAAACCAGCGATACCGGCCGCCGTTAGTGTAACTGGAATCATCTTGAACAAAGCCAACATGATAGCGGTATAAACACCAAGAGCAATAGTGGCAATAAAACCAGGTAAACGATACCAAAGTATCAAGAATAAACCGATAATAATGAAAGCAATAATACCAGTCTTGATACCGCCATTGATAGCCGCTTGACCCAAAGTAGGACCAATAGTTTGTGTAGAAATAAGACTGATAGGAACCGGCAAAGCACCGAAGTTTATATCACGGACAAGTTTAGCTGCCTGATCTTGTGTAAATGAACCACTGATTTGCGCTTGACCATTTGGAATTTCCTCGCGAACAACCGGATATTCTATAAGTACTCCATCCAGGAATATACCAACATAGTCTCCAGTATGCTCCTTAGTAATCTTGTCAAACAAATCACGACCGTCGCTGGTAAAATTTAGACCCACCATAGGTTGTCCGGTAGTATTGTTGAACTCAACGGCGGCACGGCTAATCATACGGCCAGTAAGACCTGTTGGTTGGAAAAGCGAAGCAAGGGCTTTGGCTGTAGTAGTGGCATCAGCGTCTTTGAGAGTAGTAGAAGCTTGGAAATCCTTCATATCCGCAGCAGTAGCAACTTTGAATTCTAGGCTAGGAGTGACGTTAATGGAACGCACGGCCTCATTGATATCTGTAACACCTGGAAGTTCCACGATAAGTTTGTAAGCACTTTCCTTTGAGCTTAGGGCGGCACCTTGCTGAGTCTGAACAATTGGTTCACTAACACCGAGAACGTTCACACGTCTCTCGATGACATCGCGAAGTGAGGCCATCGAAGAAGAAATATCGGCGGCATCGATCTTGGAGACATCAGCCTGGTAAACCAAGTGCGTACCACCAGAAAGATCCAGTCCTAGATGAAATGGCTTCGAGCCAGTAGCCTGTCCTTTGGCTGGAATTTGAGTTGAATAAACAAAATAGCCGATCAATACGGCAAATATGAGTACAAAGACGGCACGCGCTCGATGTTTTAACATAAGTGGTATTTTACAGGTTTTTGGGCGAGATGCAACTACAGAAATACTACAACCCGTAACGTGAGGTATTGCTATTTAGAACAGTTGTTTTCAGCATGTCAGTGATCTTATTGGCATCTTCAAGAGTAAGACCCTGCAACACCACACCAGAAAATGCCATAGCCGCTGCACCACGACCAACTGTAACCATCTGTCCAGATGCGGCATTCTCAATTCTGACAGAGGCTAGTCCCACAAAGCGCTCCAATACTCCCTGCTGAACGCTCACATCTTGAATGGACGAGTACGGCATGTGCTTTTCAGACAAGGCTATAACGCCATCCTTGTAATAAACATTTTCTGGAGTGAAATGAAACGCATAATTCTTTCTCCACAGGTACAGAGACACGACTGACCAAATGGAACTCAACAAGCCGATACCTAACCAGATAATTAATACCCAGATGAAATTGTCTGAACTAAAATTAACACCAACGATCATGCGAGGAACTATAGCCAAAGCAATGATACCCCAAGTCACCAATGGAGCGAGGAGGCGCTTGATCACTTGGATTTTCATCCATTTACTAGTCAATGGATAGATTTCGCTTGATATCTCTTCAGTGAAACTAAAAGTTGACGGACGTGGTGAGTTCATAGAGGCCTGATTTGATGATGGAGGTGGCACGCCTTGAGAAACAGAACCCGTAGTTTGACCCCCTGGTATCATCTTGTCCAAAAAGAATTTCTTGAGTCCTTCAGCAGCTTGTAGTTCCACCCCATCAATATGAGCCTCCATGCCAGAAGCTGCGGTGGCACTAGCTATATGAACGTCATAAAGACCCATTATTCGGTCGATAATATCCTGGTCAACATAAACATCTTGGATCTTTTGATATTGAACATGAATCTCCTTGGGCGCAAAAACCCCTTTCTTGATCGTAATATAATGATCTTCCCCTGAGTAATAATATCTCTTGATATAAACTTTTATATACCAAGCATAGATAAACGTTAGGACAATAAATATAAATACGAAGTACGCCAAAAAACCAACAACAGCAACTATAGGATCCATAGGGTCTGGCAAAAGCTTAAGGGCAAGAAGTGCGGCTATAATCATGGCACCGGCAAATCCGCCAAAAAGAATATCCATGAAAAGAATAGGGATAATCTGATTTATCATCTTTTTTGTAAACTTCTTCGGACTCAAAGGAAACTGCTGCTGCAAAGGACTAGTAGGATTCATGATTTTACTTAAACTATTAATTTGCTAATTATACATTAAAATAACCCTAAACTCCCCTCTTTGACATAAGTGCTCTAAATGTCTGCAATGCTATCTTCAAATCAAGTAAGAATGAGCGGTGCTTCACGTAGTAGAGGTCATAAGAAAGCTTGTCACGCGTATCATTAACAGCAACAGTGTGATGAGGATGCGTAGCATGATAAATCTGGGCCCAACCAGAGAGACCTGGCTGTATGAGGTGACGTACATTGTAGTATGGTACTTCCTTCTCATATATAGCGGCATATGAAGGCTTTTCTGGACGAGGACCTATAAGTGAGATATCGGCGCGTAAGACATTCCAGAGCTGAGGCAATTCATCTATACGAGTAAAACGCAAAAATTTTCCTACACGAGTTACATGCGTCTCGTCTGACATTGTGCGGAATTTTATTATCTTGATCAGCTTTCCATTCTTCCCTATACGATCTTGAGAGAAGAACAACGGACCCTTATCATCAACCCTGATAGCCCAATATACAAAGGGATAAAAAACCAAAGAAACAATTCCCAATATACCGGCAAAAATAATATCAATAGCTCTTTTGACCACATCATAGACTAGGCGGCCGACGGCAGATGTTCCAGTATTCTCTACCAACCAACGCTCACCCACCATAGACAGTGGTACTCGATCGAAGACACCCTCATATAGTTTACCAGCGTCAATCACTTGAATTCCGGAAAATATCAGAGAGTACAGAAAAGGAATAGCTGATTCAACCATTTTGTTATGGAGATCAACAACAATCACCGCGGCACCAGTACGACGTACGGCCTCTCCTATCTCGGCAACCACGGCTTCAGTCGTCGCAGCTGGCTCTAATTTTTCTACAAATTTAATACCATAACGTGAGCGCGTATTTATCTCATCAAACAAGTCCTGAATCTCACCATTTGTACCAACCAATACAGCACGCTGACTTCTGGCTGAACTAACGACTGGGAATATAACCAGACGCCATAGTGCCAGCAAAAGAGTAGAAACAACTGCGTATATGAAGAGATTAGCCTTCGGAGTAATCGAAGTTGGCATGAAATAGAAAAAGGCTACACTGATCAAAACTGCGATTGCCTGCGAACGGACCAAAAGACCAGGAATTCTATTTGGTGACAAAAGAGAGCGCTTGTTATACAAACCAGCGCTGAAATTTATAATGATAAAAACTATGAACAAAATCGCAAAAGAAGATAGGTGAACATATATAAGAGCGCGTCCAGGCATTTCACCATAACGAATCGCCAAGGCAATTATGAGAGAAAAGAGATAAGCCACCAAGTCACCAACCAACAAAATAGCTGTATAAATAGAGCCTTTGGTGTGAATCATAAATAGCACAGTACCACGGTTTATACATTATTTCAATGTTTCGCCAACCCAAGCCTTACATGCTACATTTATAGTAATGAAAATCCTTTACGTCATCACCAAGTCCAATTGGGGCGGCGCACAACGACACGTATACGATTTGGCAATCGCCATGAAAGATCATGGTGATACAGTTGTCGTGGCACTTGGAGGTAACGGGATTCTCCGACAAAAACTAGAAGACGCCGGCATAAAAACCTATACCATAAATAAACTCGGTCGTGATATCTCGGTACAAAAAGATGTCAGTTCATTCAAAGAGATATATTCTACGATCAGACGTGAAAAACCAGATGTTATTCACCTACATAGTCCAAAGGCGGCTGGACTCGGCGCTATAGCTGGCAGATTACTGAAGGTCAAAAAGATCATATATACAGTTCATGGCTGGACATTCAATGAGGATCGTCCTCTCTATCAGCGTGTCGGGATAGCTCTAGCCTCTTGGCTCACTATGTTATATGCTCACAGGATAATACTGCTGTCCGAACATGAATACAAACAGGCCCTGCATTTCCCTTGGGTGAAAGAAAAACTATCTATTATCCCAATTGGTGTTAAAACTCCGATATTTATGTCAGTTGAAGGTGCTAGACAAACATTGGCCAAACATATCGGTATGGATTTGGTGGAATTCAAAAAGAAAACCGTAGTTGGTACAATCGCTGAATTACACCCAAACAAGGGCCTGAAGTATTTCATAGAAGCGCTCGTGAATATCTGCAACTCACATCAAGAAGTTATTTCAGTTGTAATCGGTGATGGTGATCTGCTCTTGCCTTTGAATATGATGATTAAAGAAAAAGGTCTTGAAGGGCGCGTTTTCTTGGCTGGCTATATGACAGAGGCTAGCCAATATCTAAAAGCTTTCAATGTTTTTGTTCTACCATCGATCAAAGAAGGACTTCCCTATGTGATAATGGAAGCTGGCTTTGCTTCCCTGCCGGTCGTAGCTACTACCGTTGGTGGTATCCCTGAAATGATAGAGGATATGAAATCTGGAGTTCTCGTCCAGCCTAAAGATGCAAGCGAGTTGGCCCATGCAGTTTCCTATACAATCGAACACCCTCTCCTGGGAAGACAATACGGTGCAGCTTTGCGTGATGCTATAGCCCATAAGTTTTCTGTAGAAAAAATGCTAAAAGAAATTGAGGGCTTGTATAAATAAAAAAGCACCCCACAGATAACTTCATCTGAGGGGGCTTGGGTTAGCTGACTAAGGTCGGCTGGTCTGCTGGCTGGTATCTATTTTGGCAACAGATCGTCTTATATGTGCTGGAGACGGCTGTTGATTCGAATACCAAGCAGCTTCTGGTATTCGAAAGAATACTGTCGCCACGTAATACATCTCATCGAAGACCTTTTGGAGCTCTTCTTTTTCTAGTCCGTCGATTCGACTCTTTATCACAAATGCTCGGTCAATCAGTTCGATTTTGATCAGGGCAATCGCCTGGATAGAATCACCTTCAATCACCTTGTCACCAAAATGATTGACCAATGACTCCAAGAATATCACCTTGAACTGCAGGGATTCAAACTCGTGATTCTTTGTGGAAAGGCCGAGACATACTGATATCAAACCACTAACAATGGCACCAAAAAGAGTATAATTGGCAACCACCAACAATCCACCAATTCTCACACCGAAGGACACTACGCACAAAACTACTGCCACCAAAAGAAACCTCTTGGTTGTCTGTACCCTACGCACGAGACGAAGGGTCCTACAGATATCCGACATCCCACGCTCCCAATTCTTTTTGGTGAGTCTAATTTTTTTCCTTAAGTTTTTCATCTCAACGACCTTTCAAATTTTGATGTTGATTGAACCAATTTCCTCTCCAACTATGGCAAAAATATACCGGAATGTAAATGGTAATGACAAAATGAACACTACTGAATCAATGCGGAAGTTAGGGATTCCTCTACTGCGGCCCCACAAACTCATTTTTTGCTAGATCCTTGTGTACTGGTCTAGAGTATCTACGCATAGCCATAAGGATTCCCAAAACCAAAAACTCTGTCACCAAGTGCGTACCACCATAACTCATAAGTGGAAGCGGGGTTCCTGTGACTGGCAGCAAATGAATATTCATTCCCACATTAACCGTAATATGAACAATGAAAAAGACCGCGGCTCCAGCACCATAAAGAATTTCAAAATTGGTGGCTCCACGCGACGCGTGCATGATAATGCGCCAAATGATCACTCCGTACAGAGAAAACAAGATTAAAATACCAACAAACCCCCACTCTTCTGCGAAGGCAGCAAAAATAAAGTCAGTTTGGTATTCTGGTAGGAACTTCAGACGTGATTGAGTACCATAACCGAGCCCCTTCCCCAACAAACCCCCTGAACCCACCGCGATCGTTGACTGATAGGCGTTATAACCGGCACCGTGAATATCCGCAAGTGGATTGATAAAGTTACGTATACGATCTTTCTGGTACTCTTTGAAACCAAAAGTCCACAGCAAAGACATGACCACGCAAGCTAAAGCTGCCATAACAAGCAAATGTTTCTTTGAAATACCGGAGACCATTACCATACCAAGCCAGATAAAGAAAATAATCATTGCTGATCCTAGGTCCGGATGTACGATAACCAAGGCGAACAATATAAAAGCGTAAACACCGGAAATAATCAGATGACGAAAATTGGCGATCTCAATGTGACGCCGAGAAAAATATTTCGCCAGGACAACGATCAAAACCAGTTTAGCGAAGTCAGAAGGCTGAAAAGAGAATAGCCCCAAAGAAAACCAGGATGAAGCGCCATGAGAGATTTTTCCAACCAGAAACAGGCCCATGAGAAGAGCACAGGTGATTACAAAAAGAGTTACCAGCACGCGCGTAGACCGCAGGAAACGCACGTCAACACGGCTTGCTATAAAAAAACAGGCCAATGATGCCACGACCCAAATCAATTGATGCAATGCTAAGGAGTTGTCCCCAGTGAAGGAATACATGGTCATCAGCCCTGCCGCCAATATAGGTATACATGCACCAATAAGCCACCAATCTATACCAGCCATTCCTGCACGTGAATCAGCGCCAGCTACTTTGTAGCTGTTGATCTTGCTCACTTTTTTGAACAGGCGTTTCATCCCCCTATTCTGCCACAGGAAGCACTTCTATGGAAACGACTTTACCATTGCGATTTGTTGGCCAAGTAAATGGAGCTTGTATCGAACTCAATCCAACTATACCGTCTACTACAGTCTTGGAGAAGCCGATGACGTTACCTCCCGCATCAGAGAGGGCAACAAATACAGACATCTTCTTTATTGGTTTAACGTTAGTGTTTTTTATGGTTACCAGAAGAGAGGAACCAAACTTATCTTCAGCATATTTCTTTTCCATTATAGAAAGAGGTGAAAGAGTATCCGCTGATTTCTGCCAATTTGGCGCACCAGTGAATTCAAAGAAAGCTTTGTATGGAATTCTCTTTCCTACAGATATGGGCCCAAGAAAAGCTAAGGTATTTCTGTGAGGAGGAATATGTACAGTGCCTGGTATATCTGTAATCTGTTCCCCTTGTGCATCGAAGAGAACGAAGTGATAAGGAACATCGTAAGCCTCACCTTCATTGTTTGGGTTTATGATATAAGCCGCAGCATTGTATGAACCAGTAGCAAGTTGCTCAACACTAGTCCATGCCACAATAGGTTCCAAGAAGGCGCTCTGACAAAGACGCTGACATGATCCACCACAATCTACTCCTTGTTCATTACCATTCATGATACCGTCAAAACATGTAGGGGCCTTGTATGAAGACTTAAAGAAAAAATAACCAGCAATAACCAGCAAAATGACCACAATTGTGCCACCGTATAAAATTCTTCTTTGGCTAGCCCATGACGACATGCGTGAATTATCTCACAATAAATATCTTCTCGCCACTGATATTTTCCACAAAAAAACCAGGGCCAAGCCACGAATCTGCTGATTCGCAGAGACCGGCATTTCGTATTTGAGATTATTGAACCCTATGTTCTGGCGACAAGCTACTTTCGCCCTTTCGGACTATCATCGCCGCAACTACGTTTCACTTCCGTGTTCGGAATGAGAACGGGTGGTGCCAT
>CAIQCA010000101.1 GCA_903870235.1 uncultured bacterium | reverse complement strand
TATATGATAAATAATTGTTTAATATCAAAAATAATTCGCTTTAAAATTATTTTCCCTATTTCAGCAAACACAAATAAGATTCATTTAATTTTTCATCAAAATCACCTTACCTAGTCGGCATAAGCTCCATATTTAGTTTATTGTTTGCAAATAAATAAATTCATTTAAATATGAATGCCCGTAAATTTTGAGGTTACGATCCGTCACTGCTTGATTATTCCTGTTGCTTATCCGGTTGGTCTACAAAAAAAGTTTTGTTTAAGCAATCACTTTCTTCACTCTTCTTCTATTTTGGCAGCTGGAAGCTCCATTGGGGTTTTCTCAGGATAGATTCTCCATCTCTTATTTGTGAGCTTCATGTGATATTTTCCATGCTCCAGTCTTTTTCCAAAGTTCTGATTGCTCAATGCATTATACCCATCAGTAGTGCAAAATTCCCTGTATTCAGCATATCGCTAAGTTCTTATTTATTTTTTCATCCGATCTCTGGCACCCTTTAAGGGATGACAATGGAGCGGAATTTGGGGTGAGAGCTTGGCGATTGCTTGAGTTAATATTTGAGCGATGTTTTTTTAGAGGCTGGATAACAACTGTTCGGCCAGACGGATAAAATCCTGCTGTGCGACGGCAAACGGTACGGAGGTGCCATAGACCAGTTCGTCGACAAAACGCGTATACTGTTTAGAGAATTTTTCGTCACTCTTCAAACGGACAAGCGCTTTCTGCATCTCTTCTGCAGGGTTTATCTTGAACTCTGGATATTGCCTTGAAAAGCGAAGAGCATCTGCGGCCACCATATCCTGAAACACTGAACCTGTAACTTCTGAAAGAGGTGACTGGCTTTGTCGATAAATGACGGAGACATCATAAATATGTCGGATCAATCGGTCATCATATTCAGTTCTATTCCTTCCGGCCATTGCTTCTGCAGTCCTGCGAAGGAATGAGAGCACCTTTTCTCCCAGTGTTTCCTGGACACTCTGACAATTAATCAAAATACCAAGGGCATCAGGGTCAACCAGTGTGCCAAGAATTGATCTGACCGGTAAATGCTCAAGAGGGAGTAATGATGTTCTTGCGCTTAATTCAACCTTGATCTCCGACCGCAGACTTGCAACGGATGAGAAGCGACTGGCATAGCAAATGGAGTATGACACATAATTGTTTTCGTCGCGTGCAAGAGGTGATTCATCAGGAAGGGTATAGCCTTCTTGCAAAAGAAAGTCTGCCAACTGGTTCTTAAGTTGGCTTAGTTGCTTACTCCTGGCACTTCGGGAAAGTCCTTCGGGGACAATGACCTTGAAGTCAATATCTTCAGACATTCTCTCTATCAGTCCATGGGCCTTTGAGAGTGAAGTGCCGCCACAAAATACCAGTTTAATTTCGCCGGTATCAAGCTGCTGAATTCTCTGCAGGATCTCTGTAACAAGCAGGTCTTTTTCCAGAGCAGCCGCTGGTAATGGGGTTAACCCTTCACCGATCACGTCCAGAATGAGATTATGCTCGGGCGCTGTAATCGTTTTCATAGCGGATTGAGCGTTTTCCAATAATTAACTTTCGGCTGATGCGACGCTGGCCTGTATTGAAGGTCGTCTGTACTGGCACCTGAGTGCTCCTGCCTGTTGCATATTCAACCTCTGCCTGACCTCCGCTTGCTTCGATATTGAGGCGCCTGAGTGTTTCTGATGCAAGTACCTCGAGTGGTTGGCGAGGAACCGGCTTGCCGTTGAGTGAACTCATCCTGGCTTTGGCAAACACTCCATGTCCGATACGCACCAGACGTCCCTCTCGGACAAAGTCGCCGAGAACCCTGCTGATTTGGCTCTGGCTGCCCATCCGTTCAAAGTCAGATCGCAAGATGATTTCACTTCGTCTCATGGAAACCGAACGAATCATCCTGTCTTTTATGGTTAAGCTTGATTTCATTTTGTTAATGATGCAGTATATGCCTATTGACTATTATTAATGATAATCATTTTAATCAATAATAGAAAGGGTTTATGTGTGCAATATTTGCTCGTTGACATTAGAAAATGCAAAGAGCGGAATAGGAGATATGGAACGGATAGGCCAATGGAACCTATACAAGATTGGGTTGGTGAAGATGGATCCCTCACGGGAGTTCGGGATGACATGAGAGCTGATATTTGTTATCTGGACTTGCAACACCTTCACCTGACACTAGTTGACTGAACAAGGCAAGGCAAAAACATCATGACCTCGGGG
>CAIQCA010000100.1 GCA_903870235.1 uncultured bacterium | reverse complement strand
GCGTTGGAGTTCTGGACTCGGCAAGTTCGCCAACAGGTGGGCCGATTATCCATGTGGGCACATCCAGCTCCTTATACTTGTGAAACATTTTTCTCGCGTAGTCTTCAAAATCGCCAGGCGTTTTGGCATCGTCAGCAAATATGAGTAGTGCTGCACTTCTCCCGCAACGTTCACAAGAAATGAGTTTGGATTCTACAATCTCTGTAGTACTTCTAGGGCTCGATGGCGGGATGGCTCCGCCTAACGATCCATTTCCTAACAGGGACTCCATTGTGTTCGCTACCTGTTCACTCAAAGGCTTAAAAATCTTTTTTCGAACGGCGGTCATCGGATCGTCAGGATCACCAGAAACTTCACAGGAGAGGTAGCAGTGACCATTCGGTAGCCCCTGAATAACAATACGCCCCAAGTCCCCTAACTCAAAATGTCGGAAAATATAGGCATAGTTTCCTTGCAACACCTCTTTCCTGAAAGAAACGCCTGGTGGCATGGGAATGTTCATCAACTCTCCCTCTTATCTCCTCGAATATTCTGATTCAAACTGTGAATCTTGATACAGTTTTTCAAACGTCTCTATCCTCGCTATCGTCAAGATGACCGTTATCATGCCATTCATCGTTCTGCATAGTGTAAGATAAGGCGGATGACAGATCGAGTGCTTCAACGAAAATTGATCAAATACATTCAGTTTTTACAGCAATTCTAATTTTATAAATTGGCATAAGTACCTATTTAAATTATGATTCTATCCCTTTTTCAGAATCTTTATTACTAGCCAAAACTCGGTATACGGTTGCCTCGCCGATGTTCAATTGACGGGCAATGTGGATTTTCGGAAGGCCATTTAAAGCCATGGAAACCACCTCTTGACGCAGATCATCCGACAGCGGTTTTCTTCCTTTATATTTTCCAGCTTCTTTTGCTTTGGCAACCCCTTCCCTCTGTCGCTCCAACATCATCTCCCGCTCGAATTGGGCAACACCGCCTAATACTGTCAGCATGAGCTTGCCGGTCGGTGTTTGAGTGTCCATGCCAAGGTTGAGAATCCGTAAACCAACGGACTTTTCCTCCAGGGTCCGGATGATCCCCATAAGATCGGCAACTGATCGGGCAAGCCGGTCGATTTTTGTTACCACAAGCACATCGCTCTCCCGTGCAAATTCTAAAGCGGCTCCGAGTTGAACACGAACCGCAACTGACGAAACCTGCTCCTGGAAGATTTTTTTACAATTGGCTGCTTTGAGTTCTCTTATCTGAGCCTCGAAACCTGCAACTTGATCGACGGTAGATGTTCTAGCGTATCCGATAATCATTTTTCTCTCATATGAATCATAGATGTTGTGATAGGGTGTCTCTCATAATACGAAACGGTATCTATTGATAGATTTTTTCGGCCTGTTTCGAATCTATCAATAGAGCTAGGTCTATTGATAGGGTTGGCTATCATCCCTAATCGCTACAATGTCGATTCCTGAAAACTGATGCACCAAATGTCAGAAGCCGACTGCACACATCTGGAGTCGGATTCTTACAATGACACCATTTCATCATATCAAAATTTTCCCCAATCTCGGTAAAGTTACCGATCATGAAGCAATCAGGTGGATTGAAAGATTGCATGGATAAATAGGTCCGTTTGTTACCCGTAGGTGAAGCTTTGTGTTTACTCTTTTGTTTTTTGCTTGCAGACAGCCAGCACAGATTAATAAAGGAAATCAAAGGCATAATTATCAATTATCATGCGATAAAAAGATATCATTTAATATAATTATATCTCATTAAATATCGTCTATTTTAATATTGTTTCTCGCAAAATATTCTCTAAATACCTTCTCGGTAAAATATGAAATATTGCCGTTTGCATTTCTTCGTATTGTTTCGAGCAATTCAACTGTAACTCTCGCAGGAAATTGAACCTTGGCGGGGCCTTTCGGGCGACCTTTAGAGGTTTTTTGTTTTTCAACCAAGGCGGATCTCTCGGTCCGGGTTGCTACGGCTTCTCCGATAAAATCATCAGCTGTTTTGCTTGGTTTTTTTGGTATAGCCATTAGTTGGTTCCTAACTCTATTATTTCTTGATAGCAAGCTGCTATTTCTTGTGCTGCTTTTGATTTCGGTTCAAATTCAACAACACCTTGTCCCATGCTTAAAGCGTTTTTGAACACTTGTCTCGCCCCCACTGTCTGTTT
>CAIQCA010000099.1 GCA_903870235.1 uncultured bacterium | reverse complement strand
CCAACTATAAATATTTTGGTCTACATCACCAACGACACAGATGTTTCGGTGAGTCTCAGCTAGTGCGCGGGCTATTTTATATTGAACACGGTTAGTATCCTGGTATTCGTCTATGTGAATGTATTTCCAGACGTCGGAATAATGTTTTTTTACATCAGCGTTTTTTTCTAAGAGGTTTGCCGCCTTCAATAGTAGGTCATCAAAGTCTAAGGCCTTCTCTTTTGCCAAAATATTCTCATATTTTTCCCAAATGTTTACCACCATCTCTTCTATATAGCCCTTTGCCCGATCGGAATACTCAAGTCTGTTCATACCATCGCCTTTGGCGCGCGAAATCAGGTTGAGGATCGTCCCCGGATCATGGGCTTTGGGGTCCACGGAACACTGTTCCATGGCTTCTTTTATGGCTCTTCTAGAGTCTCCACGATCATATATGGTGAAGTGTCTTGTTAGTCCGAGTAGTTGCGCATTTTCACGGATGATATGTACGCCAAGAGCATGAAAAGTGCTTACAAACGGTCTTTCTTGCATAGAAATAGGCCTATTTATCGCCACGTCTTCTGAAAGTAGTGTGCTGACACGGTCCTTCATCTCGTTGGCGGCTTTATTTGTGAATGTTATGGCCAAAATAGACTTTGGTGCCGCGCCATTTTTTATTAAATTTAAAATACGGTGTGTGATCACCTTGGTCTTTCCCGATCCGGCGCCGGCAATTATAAGAAGCGGTCCATCGGTCGTTTCTACCGCGCGCTGTTGTGCGTCGTTAAGTTTTTGAATGGTCATGTCGCTATCTTAACATGCAGACAGCGGTTATAAAGAATTTTAAGTAGTTTTAACTAAGTTTAGTGCCAGTTATAGGTGTGTATATAAACAAATTAGGTAATAAATATTGACATTTTGACTATGTTTGTGTCTGTGCATAGCTTGTGTACATTGGTCATTGACAATAGCTGTCACCCTGCTAACCTAGTAAGGTTACCTTCAGTTTAAGGTAATGAATACGGCTTAACAGAGCCATATATTCAAAAGGTTAATTTTAGAGAAAGCCAGAAAAACAGTATCGAAAGACTTGCGGGATGGCTAAATATGTCATGCGATATACACCACATAACTCCAATCCAAATAAGCAAACATCAAAACGCCTAGTTGTCTGGGCCGTTGCTTTTACAGTAGCCGTTTCCGCACCGATCATATTACAAACAAAGACTGTTCACGCCAGTCTTTTTTCTTTTTTATCATCGATTTGGGGACAACCAGTATCAGCTAAAACTGATCAAATAGCTTCATCATCAAATTCTCAAACCATTGCCCTTCTTCAGGCAGCCACAAACATAGATCCAAATCCAGATAAGGTTGGAGAAATCACTCCCATTATTTCGGGAGAGACTTTGGTTGCCGATATCGCTATGACCAATGATACAAGTACTGATGCACCTATAAATACACAGATTAGTACTTATGTTGTTCAAAGCGGTGACACGGCTTCTAGCATTGCTAAGATGTTTGGAGTATCTGTCAGCACGGTCTTGTGGGCCAATAATATAAGCACTAAGTCGGCTCTCCATACTGGTGATACCTTGGTTATCTTACCTATTTCTGGAATCAACTACACCGTGAAAAAGGGCGATACTATCCAGGGTATTGTGAAGAAGTATAAGGCAGATATCGGTGATGTTCTTTCTTATAATGACATTTCCCTATCTTCTACTCTGGCGGTTGGTGATACCATCATTATTCCGAATGCAGAAATCCAGGTATCTGTTCCAACAAAGATAGTTTTCAAAAATAATCCGGCTCACGATACAAATGGACCATCTTATCCAGGGTATTATATTCGTCCGATAGATGGTGGTCGAAGAACTCAGGGATTGCATGGATACAACGCGGTTGATTTGGCTGATAGAGTTGGTACTCCGATACATGCCGCCGCCGCAGGAACTGTCATTGTCGCCAGAACCGGTGGTTGGAATGGTGGCTATGGTAATTTTGTAATTATTTCCCACAACAATGGAACTCAAACATTGTATGCCCACGCCTCCAAGGTTCTAGTATCTCCGGGTCAACAGGTAGACCAAGGACAGACGATTGCTCTCATGGGATCAACTGGTGAGTCTACTGGCCCCCATGTACATTTCGAGATTCGCGGTGCTAAGAATCCGTTTTAATATTTTAAGATGTCTTTTTTCTAAATTGTAGAGCCTCAAGTATTTGTTTGCTTGTTATTATTTCAACATCATCCAAGTCTGCTATTGTTCGTGCGACTTTTATCGTTCGGTGAAATGCACGTCCAGAGAGACTGAATTTTCTGGCGGAGGCTTCTAGAGTAAATCGTGCGCCATCGTCCATGGTTATGAATTTTTCTATGTCACCGGCACCCATTTCGCTATTGAAATATATTGGACGACCCATGTTCTTGAAGCGCTCCTGTTGTTTTTTGCGTGCTTTAAGTATACGGGCTGCCATGGCCGATGATTGCCAATAAGCTTGGTCAGATTTTGATTTGAGGCCAGATTTCAAGCTAGTTTCTGGGTTAAGTTTGGGAGTTGGCTGATTTTTTTGCAATGAAGAAGCCAACTTTTTGTATTCAATAGAGTCTATATGAACCCAAATATCGATGCGATCAATTATTGGACCAGAAATTTTACGCCAATAATTCCCAATCATTTTTTCTGAACAAAGACAGCCCTTCCTCTTTGCTTTTCCACAAGGACACATGTTCATGGAGGCCAATAATATTGTTTGTGCTGGAAAAGTAAGACTACCTTTGGCACGAGAAATAGTTATTTGTTTTTCCTCAAGTGGCTGGCGCAATGCTTCTATAGTTTGGCGATCGAATTCTGGAAATTCATCTAGAAATAATACTCCGCGGTGAGCCAGAGTGATTTCTCCTGGTTTGGGTATGTTTCCACCACCGATTATGGAGATGTGTGAAGCGCTGTGGTGCGGCGCGCGAAAAGGTGGATGGGTTATAAGACCAACATCCAAGGCGCGCGCCGCTGAATGTATACTTGTTACCTCAATTGCTTGTTCATAAGACAGTGGTGGCAAAATTGAGGGAAAGCTTTGAGCTAGCATAGTTTTTCCTGTGCCCGGTAGACCATACATGAGTAGGTTATGTGCTCCTGCGGCAGATATTTCCAGACCTCTTTTGGCGGTTTCATTTCCACATACCAGACTCATGTCAGTAGTGTTGGAGGTTGGTGTAGTATCTTTTGGATTACCGACATTATCGAATAAAGTATCTACACAAATCTTTTTTAATATCTCTGTTCCAGTCAAATGCCCAATAACTTCCCTAAGACTCGACACAGCATAGATATCTATGCCCTGAGCCAATGATGCTTCCTTAGCATTTTCTTTTGGTATGAAAGCCTCTTTGAAATTATTTTTTATAGCACAAAAGAGCATAGGCAAAACCCCATTTACTTTTTTGATGTTTCCTTCAAGTGAGAGTTCACCTAGAAATAATTTACCGGCAGTGTCACATTGCATATCACTAGAAGCCACAAGATACCCAATAGCGATGGCTAGATCGAAAGCTGGACCTTCCTTGCGGATATCGGCTGGAGCCAAAGAGATTACAAGCTTTTGATTCTTTTGTTTAGGAGAAATATAACCAGAGTTTTTAATGGCAGCAGAAACCCGGTCTTTAGACTCCTCTATAGATCGATCGCCGAGTCCGATAATTGAAAATGCATGTAGACCATTGGAGATATCTACTTCCACGGTTATGATCTCTGCCTCTAGGCCGATTAGTTGGGTGCTATATGATTGAGCGATGCTCATTTGAG
Organism: uncultured bacterium; assembly: GCA_903870235.1. Classification (GTDB taxonomy): domain Bacteria; phylum Patescibacteriota; class Minisyncoccia; order Phycocordibacterales; family PALSA-1337; genus C7867-002. The sequence goes on along the minus strand of CAIQCA010000099.1, from coordinate 3,336 downwards.
CATCATAGGGTAAGAAGATAAAGTTTTGATGAAAAGATTATAAAAAAGTGCCAAAAATTTATAGACAAAACTCCCACTTTAAGCGGGAGTTTTGGTTTAGAAGTTGTGACCTCAGCGTCTAGCTTATTTGTGATCGTGCTTTATGGAAATTCTGGCAGATGGATTGGCTTCTAGTCTGCCCTTCTCCATAGGTTTACCACACTTTTCACACACACCGTATGTTCCATTTTTGATTCTATCAAGGGCAGCTTTGACCTCTATCAATTGATTTTCTAACTGATTGGCTATCAGAGTGTTTTCTTCTATTTCTTCAAATTTGTCGGCGACTTCATTTTCATCGGCAGCATCTACTTCCATGTTTCCAGCATTGGCTTCCCAACCGCCACGATTATGAGTGTCGCTTTTTGCTATTCCAGCAAGCTCGCTTTCTAGCTCTGCCTTTTCAGCCAGTAGCCTTTCCTCGAAAGTTTTTATATCTTTTGTATTCATGACAACCCTAGTCTAGCGCACATAAGCCTGTCTTTCAAGGCGCTGCATTATTTCTGTAACTAGAGCCTCATCAATTGTAAACAAAAGACGGTTGTTGTCTATAAAGGAATATAAGAATACAACCTTTCCATCTACTGAGTTGAATTCTCGGATGTCTTTATTTCTTATCAGCTTGTCAGAAAATTGACCACGCAAAGCAAAATATTTTGAGACATATTCATCTCCAGTCACTGCCACTGTAGTAGTTGCCAATGTCGACGTTGCTGTGGAGGTTGATTTTACCGACGTTGAGGTTGGTGCAGCGATTACCGGAACAGGTGGCAGGTTGGCAATATCACTAACAGTTGGTGGTGTTAAGAAGTTTTTGAGATCGTCGGCCATTAGGCTTTCCCACTGTAACATTCCAGAGAAAGTATTTTGATAAAAGTCATCGGAAACAACTACAAAGATACTTTTTTGTCCATTTCCGTTTGCATATACACCTAGTAACCAATTTGATCCCATGGATCTGTACAAGATGTCTGGCACATTGATTCCCATATTAACTATCATCGTCTGGGTGGGAATACGATCAAGTCTCTTGGTTTGCTTTCCATCGCTTCCGGTCATGGTGCTAGCAGTTACTAGGGCCAATTCTCTTATGGTGTTTGGTGCTTGGTCTTTTGCTAGTTCATTTTTCACTTTTTTCTGAATGTCCACAGGGTTAGTTGCGGTTATTTCTATAACAGTTTGTGAGTCTACTGGTATCAATGAATTATTATTTTGTGCTTGATCTACGACGGGCGGTTTAGGTGCCAAGGGACTAATGCTGTATAGATAATAAGCACCAAATATTCCACCCAAAACAAGCAGTAAACTTACAACGACGATTATAATTTTTTTTGAGGAATTATTTTGCTCGTCGTTACTACTGTTTCCTATAGTTTCTGTACCTTGGGCTCTCTTGCTTTCAGCGATAGCCATACTTATAGAGGAGGTATTCCTTTTGGCCATCAAGTCAGCCACATCGCTTTCATAAGTACGGAGAGTTTTTTGTCTTTGATCTGGTGGCTTAGGAACCACGGGGATTCGCTGACCACTTAAAGGGTTTTGTGAAGATGTTTGCGGTGGTATCATCGATGCTCGATTGAGAGGTGGTGTGTTGTCTTCTTCCATGGCTATTATTATAGCTGGAATTGAGCCGAAAAACTAACAGCCGCACTTTTGGCACGGCTGAAAGTGACTTGCTTTGTTGTGACTGGTCTAGTATCTTTTCTTGAAATCTGTTCGTGGTGGCTTTGGCATCTCCTCTTTCTTGGTGAATTGAGTTGGATTTGCTGCTTTGATGGAGAGGTTGATTCTTCCCTTTTCGTCAACTTCTTTCACGGTGACTGGAACTTTCATGCCTTCCTGGAGATAAGTTTCAACTCTTTCCACACGGAATGGTGCGATCTCGGAAACATGCACAAGACCCTCTGCGTTAGGTCCGATCTTTACGAAAGCTCCAAAGTCCATAAGACGAGTTACTTCACCTTCGAATTTTTCACCAGGCATATATTCACGAGTCATGTTGTAGATGATTTCACGAGCCTTTTCAGCAGAACCGGCCTTACCGGTGATAAAGATGGCACCGTCATCTTCGATTGTGATGTCTTCTACATGCGTAACGTCGCGGATTTCGTTAATGGTTTTACCTCCAGAGCCAATAACTAAGCCAATTTGATCTGGTTTAACCTTCATAACCAATATTTCTGGTGCGCTTGGTGAAATCTTGGCGCGTGGTGCTGGTATAGCCTTTTCTATAACATCGATAATTTGGAAACGAGCCTTCTTGGCTTTTTCAAATGCTTCCGCGAGAATCTTTAGGGGAATACCACCAACCTTCACATCCATTTGCACAGCAGTGATACCTTCTTTGGTACCTGCAACTTTGAAATCCATATCACCATGATGATCTTCTGGACCTTGGATGTCAGTTAGGAGTTTGTATTCGGTTGGACTACGCATCATGAGACCTGAAGCAATACCGGCAACTGGAGATTTGATAGGAACGCCACCATCCATGAGTGCAAGAGTGGATCCACAGACGGAACCCATTGAAGTTGAACCATTTGAAGCGAGAGCTTCTGAAACTAGACGAATCGTGTATGGGAACTTATCCTTTTCTGGAATCACTGGGAACAAGGCTTTCTCAGCGAGTGCGCCGTGACCGATCATGCGGCGATTTGTGCCGCCAACTTTACCGGTTTCTCCGCTTGAGAATGGCGGAAAATTGTAATGGTGTATAAAACGCTTATTTTCAGCCACGGTTACACCTTCTATGACGAGAGCGTCGCCAGGTGAACCGAGGGTTAGTGTAGACATGACGTGTGTACCGCCGCGGTAAAATATTCCTGAACCATGGAGAACTGGAGAAATTCCACCAGCTTGTGCGAACAATGGTCTCACTGTATCGAAGTCACGACCATCAGCACGTTTATCTTCATCGATAGCACCAGCGTGGAGGGCTTCGTTGGTTGCTTCTTCAAATATTTCGTCAGCCATAGCCACATTTCCTTCTGGGAATTTTTCTGCAAACAACTTTTTCCACTTTTCGTGGATTTCATTTATCTTCACGTGACCAGGTTCGTTGCTGAAAATATATTTATCGAGCGAAGGTGCGATTTCGGAATCAAAAAGCTCTTTTGTACCAGGAGTTGGTTCTGGAAGTTCGATAACTACTTTCTTTTTTCCGATCTCAGCGATGATCTTTTTCTGCCAAGCTTGAACTTTCTCAATTTCAGCTGATGCAAGTGCGAGACCTTCATTTACAAGTGCCTCACCAACTTCCTTGCTGGCAACTTCGATCATGTTGATCATGCCATCTTT
>CAIQCA010000098.1 GCA_903870235.1 uncultured bacterium | reverse complement strand
GTATAGACTACATTCGCGGCGTTAACTCGCAATTTATCCTTCGAGCTTTGCTTATTCGTGGTTTAGTCGAAAGGATAGATAATCCAAAAGATGCCAGAAGTTTCCTGTACAAACCAACTTTACAACTTTTGTCACATATGGGTGTTTCGAAAATTTCCGATCTACCAGACTATGAACAAGTTCGACACGATATCGAAACATTCAAAGCTTCACAGGTTACCGTTGACCCATCTTCACAGACAAAAGAAAATACTGAAATGTCCACTGTCACCACACCAGATTCTGAAAGTGCTACAATAAGCTCATAATGGCTTCGCGAGTTACCAGCAAAATAGATGGTTTTTTCCTGACCATGGTTAGTTTGTTAACCATATCCGGTTTCGTAATCTTTTTGTCTGCATCTTTGGGTCTCTTGGCACAAAACAGCGCCAGCTTTGGTACAATGGCAGTGAAACAAGCAATTAGTTTGATTCTCGGAATAATTGCTTTCTATGTATTTTCAAAATTGGATCAAGCCTGGATCCGCCGTTCAGCTCTTTTTATCTTTCTGGGAGCTCTGGCAATAAACTTATTGCTATTTGTACCGCAACTTTCCTTCTATCACGGTGGAGCATCTCGTTGGCTTAGTCTGGGCTCTTTATCATTCCAGCCATCGGAGCTTCTCAAGATTGCCTTCATAATTTATTTGGCAGCCTGGATCTATTTCGCCAAAGATAAAATCAAAACTTTTCGTTATGGGCTACTGCCGTATATCGTCCTGATGATAGTGCTAGGAATACTTCTTCTAGTCCAGTCAGATACTGACACTCTACTGATTATCGCTGGTACTGGTGTCGTAATGCTATTCATCGCTGGGGTTCCGATAAAACATATTGTCGTTGCGTTTCTATTAATGGCCGTCCTGGTCGTAGGTGTCGTATATATGCGCCCTTATGCTTTGAGACGTGTGCAAACATTTTTTAATAGAGCCAATGATACACAAGGTGCCGGATACCAAATCAATCAATCTTTGATAGCTATAGGCTCTGGTCAAATATCTGGCCGTGGTTTTGGCCAGAGTATTCAAAAATTTGGTTATTTACCACAACCGACTGACGATTCGATATTTGCTGTTGCTGCCGAGGAATTTGGATTTATCGGTAGCGTCATATTGATAATCATGTATCTACTGTTTGCGACCAGCATATTTAGGATAGGTACTCGAGCTGCAGATTCATTTGGGGCTTTCGTGGCTATCGGCGTGGGGATCCTTATTATCACTGAATCCTTCGTAAATATGGCGGCCATGTTGGGTTTGATACCACTTTCTGGTGTACCGCTTCTCTTCATCAGTCACGGCGGCACTGCCTTGATCATTACCTTGGCGGCGACAGGTATAGTAGCCAATATTTCTAAACACAGGAAATAATGATAATATTAAAGCCATGAAAATCTTATTTACAGGAGGGGAGACTGGCGGCCATTTTTATCCAATTATCGCCATTGCACAGAAAATTCGTGATCAGGCCAAAGAGCGTAGAATTTTGATGCCAACCATGTATTACATGGCTCCATCAAAATATAATCCTAGAGCTTTGTTCGACAACGAGATCGAGTATGTCTATGCCCCAGCCGGAAAAATTAGGAGATACTTTTCTTTGCTGAATTTTACCGATTTTTTCAAAACCGTTGCCGGCTGTATCACTGCCGTTTTTAAGCTTTTTTCAATATACCCGGATGTCGTTTTTGGAAAAGGGGGCTTCGGTAGTTTCCCGGCGCTTTTTGCAGCTAGAATTTTGCGAATACCCGTAATCATCCACGAATCAGACAGTCACCCCGGTAGAGTCAATTCCTGGGCTGGCAAATTTGCAGATAGAATCGCCATATCATATGAAAATGCTGGCAAATATTTCAAAACTGATCAGAAAAAAATTGCCTTCACCGGTAATCCTATAAGAGGGGAGATCGCCAAACCTCTTGTAAATGGTGCTCATGAATTTCTACAGTTGGAACCAACCACACCTACGGTTTTGGTTCTTGGTGGTTCTCAAGGTTCACAAAATATCAACGATGTCGTCTTGGAAGCATTACCTGAACTCCTAAACAGATACCAAGTAATCCATCAAGTTGGCAAAAAGAACTTGGCCGAAATCAAAATCACTTCACCAATGATACT
>CAIQCA010000097.1 GCA_903870235.1 uncultured bacterium | reverse complement strand
TCGCCCTTCTTTGAGAACATTAAGAATCTTTTTCTAGTCCATGGCGACATAGGAGTGAACTTCTTTTTTACTTTGAGTGGCTTTCTGATCACATATTTATTGTTGAAAGAAAAACGAGTCAATGGCACCATAAATATTAAGAATTTTTATATAAGAAGAGCCTTGCGTATCTGGCCGGTTTATTTTCTAACAGTGCTTTTTGTATTTTTGATTATTCCAGGCGTAGTACACTTGCTTACTCATTTTGGTGTGGCTATACCAGGGGACGCTTTGGTTGGTACTGAACTTTCACGCCTGCCATGGTTTCTAGTTTTCTTGGCAAATTTTGGCTGGTTGATCCATGGACCTGGGAATTTTGCCTCTGCGGTGTTGTGGTCAGTGTCTGTTGAGGAACAATTTTATCTTTTATTGCCATGGATTATTCTCCTCACTCCCAAGAAATATTTGGTTAGAATGTTTATCACTATACTTCTACTCTCTACCGCTTATAGACTTTTCTACTCTCCGGACGTAAGCATTTTGAAATACTCCACTTTCTCTGTTCTTTCAGATTTTATGTTTGGATCATTTTTCGCATATGCGGCACAACTTATTCCAAATGCTAAAGAATTTTTGGGGAGGCTTCCTCGAGCGACCAGCTATATAGCGGCTTTGATCGCATTGGTTCTCATGCCGCTGTTTACACTGGCTGAAGGTCAAGCCGCCTCTTCGGTGGGCATGTCTATATCAAAAGTTCTTGTAGCGTTCTTCCCGCTGGTCTTTTCACTTCTTTTTGCTTTTATCATAAGCAGAGAATCGTTTGTGTTCAAAGAATTGAGCGGTTCTGTTTGGAGTAGAATCCTCATATATTTAGGTACTATTTCCTATGGATTGTATTGTTATCACGGCATTGCCATGCTCGCTGTAAAGGTTTTGGCGCTAACAAAGTTATCTGCCATAATAGGCAACACTGGTCTTTATGCTGCTGAGGCGATACTGGCTTTCAGCATCACTGTTACTGGGGCTGCTTTGTCATTTAAATATCTAGAAAAACCAATTCTTGCTCTCAAGGAAAAGTTTAATGTTCTGTCTCACTAGGGAACTATGTTAGTGTTATACTTTTGACATGAACAGGCGCCAAAAAATATTCGTTGTAACATTATTGATAATTTCAGTCTTATTGATAGGAGTTAGCGTGTATGTAGGAATCAAAACGACACCAAATCATCCTTTATATACAGCATCTTCACAATATTCAATATCACAGCCTATCGTCGCCTCTTCGACAGGTGACGTAAAGGCTGAAGTAGATATCGTTGTTCCAAAAACGCCCACCCCGATAGTAGTGACAGATCTTAAGGCTATACGGAATGCTATCAATAATGCCACCACTACGATTTCTTTAGCGGAAAACCCACCACCGTCATTCTTATATTCTGAATCTGATATCGTATCAAAAAAATATGCTGATTTGCCGTACTATTTTATTGGTCCCAACCACCTAATCGTCAAAGATAAGACCAAGTTTATGGTAGATCTTGGATATAACGTCATGAGAAATGTTGTCGTACCTATATATGGTAAATATGTGACAAAAGTAAAACCAGACTTTTCAGTCCTTCCGAAGGAAAAATTTCCTGCCGAATATAGAAGACTTCAGATAAAAAGGTTTAATGATCAGCTTTTGAAGCGAAATAAAATCATTGAATCCAATAACACTGTATTGGCACAAGCGCGTATAACGTTAGCACAAACAGATCCGGCTCAGCTTGCTGATATTGAAAAGCAAGCAGAAACAATCCAGAAAGGTTTTGAGGAACAGATCTCCGAACTTAACAGTGTTATAAAAGACCTTTCTGATCCTGCGGGTCAAAAATATAAAGAGAGTGAAATTATAACCGGCGGATATATTCCACCTTCGACGATCCTTTTCAGGACACCTGTTCATTCGGAAGAAAATCCTGCATTGGATAATCTTGGTGAACTGGAGAGGCTTGTAGTTCATGAGTCTTTGCACTATTACGCCGATGTTGATGATCGGGTGGGTCTGGATAAATTCTTTTTTGAAGGTTTTACTGAGTACCTAGCTCTCAAGGCTTTGGGGTACTCGGATAGCAAAATGCTTGAGGTGTCTGGATACCCTATGCATGTTGAGGTTATAGCCATGCTTGCAGAAAAGATTCCGCTTTCTACAATAGAGAAGATCAATTTTACACAAGATAGTGCGTTGTTTGAGTCTACCTTTAGGCAGTATTTTCCGACAACAGATTACAAATCATTTATGGACCTCGCTGATGAGATAAATACCTCATGGTTTACTTCTCCACAAAAGGTAAATTCGTCGTACGTCGATGATCCTCTAGTGCTTCAAGCTAGAACACTTTTGAAATTTACTAAACCCATTAATAATAACTAAAAGAGGCAATGAAAAAAGTTACATTTTTAGGACCGGTTGGAGCAACATTCTCACATGATGCTTACAACATTTTAGCTGAAATATATGGCGCACCAAAAGTCGGAGAGACCAACTATATTCAAGCTGATTCGAATAGTGAAGTCTTGCGGCTAGTTTTGAAACATGGTGGTTATGGAGCTATTGCCATGGAGACATTGGCGGAAGGTCGAGTAGCAGAACCGGTGGAGTCATTTATCGAATTGCTCAAGACCTATAAGAAAACAGAGAGTTGTCCATTTCATGTAGTTGGGGCGGTCCATTTGAAACTCCATTTTTGCCTTATGGTCAGATCCGGGATGACTAGGAAAAAGATTACCAAGGTTATCGCGCACCCCAAAGCCTTGGGTGCCTGCAAAGATCGAATCATGAAACTGGGTGTTCCAACGGAAAACAGTACGAGTAATGGTGAAGCGGCGAGACTTGTTGCTTCAGATGAAAAATATGCCAATTGCGCCGCACTTGGGCCACACTCTGCTGCAGAAAAATATGGATTGAAAATCCTTAGCGAAGCTTTTGAGGATGAGGAAGCGATAACGACATTTTTTCTGGTCGCGCCGATTCAACACAAGGTTTCGGTTGGAAAAGAAAATCGCATGCTTATCGTCTTCGAAGCACCCCATGAGCCGGGTTCTTTAGTGAAAACACTTCAGCCGTTTGCGGACGAGGGTCTAAATTTGATCCAGATTCATTCTGTTCATGTTGGCAATCGCGCCTACAACTTTGCTATCGAGATCGAGATAAGTGATGATAAATTGCTGTCTTTAGCTAGGGCGATGGCCGCATTCAAGAAATATGTAGATACTCATCTGTCTTTCGGTCCATTCGAAGTACTTTCTAAGTAATTGTAAAAAGGTTTACAACTAACTATTGTAGGGCATTTTATTTGGTATACTTATATTGTTATGCAGAAATCTCTTATTTGGGTAGGAGCATTTGTCGGAGGAGCGATTGGTGGGTATATCCCTGTTTTATTTGGGGCCAGTTATCTTTCTATTTCCTCAATTATTTTTAGTACTATGGGTGGTGTTATCGGTATCTGGGCTGGTTATGAGTTGGCCCAATTGATCCTGGGGTGATTTTATTTTCAAGTAGTCCGGAATCTATTTGAGACGAGTTTTTCAGTGGCATGGGTTTTTTCAGTTTGAACCTGGTATACTTTCCATATATGAAAAACTCAATAAAAAT
>CAIQCA010000096.1 GCA_903870235.1 uncultured bacterium | reverse complement strand
TGCTGTCGGTGTAAGCTTTCAATTCTGCGCTCGGCTTAGTACCTTCCATGAATATTGTTCTAGTACCGAAATGGTTCCAATTTGATAGAGAAATAGGGAGCGGTGGAACTTCCGTATTCAAGGCCAGACACTCGTCTATAACGTCAGCATTGACTCTTTCGAAGGCTGTTTTTACTGTTATGTGTGGTGGTACAATATCTGAAACATTGGCTATACCAAAGCGGTTGGCTAAGTCAGCACAGGTTGTCTTGTAATATTCTGCTACTTCTCCGCGAAGGAGGCTTCCGATAAAATATCTCATAGTAAGATTATGCTAGCATATTGCTTCTTTCTTGTCTCTTTTTTGTTGACGATTTGTTCTACGTCTTATCCGCCCTTGTCTAGAGGCCATTTTTACGATATTCTGCAAGATACCAACCATTGCGGGGTCGTCTAATGGTAGGACCGCAGACTCTGAATCTGTGTATCTTGGTTCGAGTCCAAGCCCCGCAGCACTAATGGATTTTCAGCGCAGGATTGTTCAAACTGTGCTTGTTTCTCTTGGGTATTTATAGGTTCTAACCGTTTCTTTATTCCGTTCACAACTTTGGATATTCTGCGTATCGGTAGAATGCTTTTCTCTATGTCAATGCTTATCTTCTTGTCTTTTACGACGAGGTTCTGACCGAGGGTTGAAAGTATGGCTCTTTTGACTTCTGGCGTGCCATTCTTGAACTTATCAATAGCTTTCTCAATGAACGTGAACATTTGATCGCCAGTCTCAATCCATTGGTCTATGCTTTCGCCATTGCTCTTGAACTGACCCTCGAGCTGTTTCTTTTCAACAAGGGCTTTCTCTTTTAGTGGCATGAACTCCTCGCTTGAAAGCTCACCTCGGGCTCTCATGTCGGTTAAGCCCTCAATCTTCGCAACACAGGCGTTATACGCCTTTTGTTGGGCACTTACGACAGCCTTGAGTGACTCAATCTGCTCGCTATTTTTCTGTCTGAACCACTTCATGCCAAACTCATGGAACTCTGGTGGTATTTCAAATGATTCGATTTCAGTTATGACTTGGCGCTTCAGTTCACTTTCTTCCAGACATCCTTGCGAACAGTTAGGATGTATTCTCTTTGTGCAGTGATAATAGATATACCTGTGTGTTTTGCCATTTTGTTGTTTTTTGATTTTCAGCTCAGCCGTGATTGTGCCACCACATTCACCACAACGCATAGTGCCTATGAAATCGAAGATGTGTCGCTTTGGTCGGGGTCGTCCTTTCTTGCCGAGAAGGTATTGAATCTTGTCATATTCTTCTTCAGTAATAATGGTCTCATGTGTGCCACGATACCAATTGCCACTGCCGATTGGGTATTCGTATGCGCCGTAGTAGAACGTATTACTCAAGATACGGTATATCGTACTTCGACCCATCTTTTTTCCTTCTGGTGTGCGGTAGCCCCATTCATCGGTTGCAATCTCTCGAATCTTCAAGGGTGCATAATTACCAGTTAACATGAGCTGTAGCATTTTCTTGATGAGTGGTAGACGTTCATGGTCTGTCTTTATTTTTCTGCTACCACGTTCGGTATATTTATCATTCAAATATCCAAATGGTGCTGGCCCTGGGAACATACCCATACGAGCTTTCTTTTCCAGTCCACGCTTTACGTCGATGCCTTTCTTATCATTCTCCATCTTTGCCTGACTGCAAGCGAGTGCAAGCATGAACTTATCCATCGGCGTGTTTTTGTATGTCTGGCTTGGGGTGACAATCTCAACCAGTCTGCCTCTATCCATCAAGTCAATGAGTTTGGCGGTGTCGATGGCATTACGAGATAGGCGATCGGCGTGCCAGACGATAATACTGTTTACGGTACCAACCTCAATCTGGTTCAGCATTTTTGTATAGGCTGGCCTATTATCTGTGACTTTAGCCGATTTTGATTCACTAAAGACACGCTCCTCTGGAACCCTTGTATTTAGGCTCTTTGCTATATTCCTTACCACGTCAAGCTGGGAGTCTATGGACAGTGCCTGACGGTCTTCAGACTCGCTTGATTTACGACAGTATTGGCAATAGATAGGTTTTATGGCGTCTTTTGACATATATTATGATTATACCGCTTTTGGGGAGTAATCCAAGTCGTGTTTTTGACTTGAGTACAAGCCCCTATGTGTTTACATTTGTTTCAGGATTCTTTCCAGCGCAGCCTTATCTTCTGGTGTGATAATGAGGTTTTGGCCGTTAGTTGGCGTAACAGTTAGCTTCTGCACAATTTTCACAGCATCAATTGAACTCATATTTCCATATCCATACGACCCGAAAGTTGTGCCAACATTTTCGTGACCCAGATTCATGCTTATCGCTTTCTTTTCTTCTTCTGTCAGTCTGGCTTTGCTCAAATAATTGACAATCAAGTGGCGAAATGAGTGTGGGTGATAATATGGAACTCCAGCATTTTTGCATCGCTTCTCAAAAATCTTTCGTGCACTGCTTGAGCTTGACCAGCCTTCATCGCTTACCAATGCCTTGCTGTAGTCGCTCTTACTCGAAAAACCTCTAAGCGTAGAAGGAAATATCGGATGGTTTGGTTCAGCTCCTTTCTTTTTCATATAGTCATACCATTCCGTGAAGTGTTTCTCTGGGTCAGTCCAGCCGATTGGAAAAAATGTGGTCATAATCTTTTTTGAGTTTTTAGTCAGCACACCATCGCCAGGATTCTGATCGATGAGCTTGTTATCTCTATCAAAGTTCTTCATCTTGAGTGTTGATATGGCTGATATGCGCATACCAGTTATAAGAGCCAAGCTCAATATGGCACGGTCTCGCTGGTCAATCTCATTTTGCGGGTGAATACTTGTGATGATTTTTTGAACCTCCTCGAATGTGGGCATGGCTTTAGTTGTGCCTGCCGTGGCAATGCGGGCGTCTTTTTTTGACAGTCGTAAGAAATCAACGTCAGTTTTTCGAATCTTTCGGTATTCAGGTTGTTCTGAAAGCCACATAAAGAATCGCTTCAAACGACGGAGATAGTGATATTGAGTCGTGAGTGAAAGTGTGCCAGCTTTAGTCTTGGTTTCCCGAGTGTTGAGCCAGACGCAGAACTCGGCAGCTCTGCTTTTATCGAAGTTTATAAAATCATCATTCTTTGAAAACTGCTGCCATTGCCCGACGGCTTCGGCGAACTTGGTAACGGAGTCTCCAGCGAATCCTTCTCCGCCTTTTAGGTGCTCAAAAAACTTTCTTTTTGCCTGCTCATTTCGGTATGGGGTACTGGCATCTTCAACCAACTTTTCTGTGCTATTTTTTGTCATATTAGTGTTATGTTATATTATCGAATAATGTGGACATTTGAACGGGAGTTGAGGGTATGGGATAGTCCTTTTGATAGGGTTTAATTTTCTTTACCATTTTGCCGTTACAGACACCGCATACACCTTTCTTCGAGCCCTGTGATTTGATAATTGTGCCTCTTTTTGCTCGCCTCGGAGCCTTACATTTGAAGCAATAGAACTCGTCTCGCTTGAGCTTAACTTTCTTCTTTGAGTTCTTCTGACGGATAAAGGCCTTTATCTCGCTTCCGAGCATCAGGATTGGTTTCTTCCCACCAGGTACAATTCTCAAGCCCTCCTCAATCCAGCGTAGGCAAGTTTTTTTATCCATCTCGTAAACCTTAGCGAGTTCATTGATGGTGTAGCTCTGATACCCATAGATTATTTGAGGGTTGTATCGGGTCATTTTTGATAGTGACCGAATTGCTCACTCTCATATTTAATTGTCGTGCCCAAAGAATCACCGCAAACAGCCTCGTATAGGTTAACGAGGTTATTTGCTCTGCGTGACGCTTCCTCATCGCTGAGATCGACCTTGAAACGTTCCTTGTAGAGCCTTTTGAACTCCTCTATGGCTTCTTTGGGTAGCATGTGAGAAGCCCGCTTTTTGCATAATCCGTTCCGAACGCCAGTAGGGACAGATTATGCAAAAAACTGACTTGCTCTGTTCGATGGCGTTCGAATTGCGAAATGAAAAAACTGGGCTAACCCAGTTTTGCATAGGAAAGTTGACTCAACCGTCATCAACTAAAACTCAATTGAGTCAACTAAGGAAAAAGCTCTTTTTTAATGCGTATTCTGAACATTCCAACTTCGAACATCTCGACGCTCAGGTCTTGACTGGTCTTTCTATTTAATCCCCGACCTATATAATAAAAACCACGTTGACCTTGTTTAGTTTTTAGGGGAGGATTGATTTCGTAGTGTTGTAGCCATTCGCCAATAGGCTTAGAGAAGAGTGCTTTACATAGAACTTGTTGATTTTTAACTGTCGGTGATATAACAGATATTTTTTCACCAAGCGAAATTGTCTTGCTACTGGGGTCATATGCAGGTCGCTCACCAGATTTCCACCATTTTTCTCCTTGCTCAAAATGCTCTTCTTCCTCTTTTGCTGCACGGTATTCCTCCATAAAACCCCTGGTCTCTTCCATAAAAGTCTCTACGTTTTGTTTCCATGTTTTCTCTATCAAGTTTTGGAGTGCGACAGTCCGTCCCTTAGAACCAGACTCGTGTTCCATCTCTTTGTGGTCTTCTGTTGCTTGAGATAATTGCCAGTGCGCCGTTGCCGTCTTTGACCTGAATTGTTCAAGGTGCAGAAAATGTATTTCTCGGTCATCGATTCGTGGATTCTTTTGCATTTCCCTGAAGTCTTCTACGGCGAAAGCAATATCAACAGCATCTTTGTTAGTGAAATGATATTGCTTATCAGCCAAGACATCAAGCATTGTATGGTTCATACTTTTGCTCTTTGTGATTTGTGTTCTCGCTTTCCAATACTTCACCAACATCTCGAAGGCACCCCATGGCTCTATTTCTCGAGCCGCATTAAGGACTCTCTCTTGCTCAAATCGTATAGGCCATGTCTTTGAAAATGAGAAATTACCACGGGCATTACCAGCAACATGTATGACACTATCTTGCCCATTGATAGTATCGTGGTATTCAGCGTATTCGGTAGGGGTGATTATAAAATCTTTCAGTTCATCTTTATAACCAAGTTTGAGCAGGTTAGCAGCAATATCGAAGAGGTATCGCTCTAAGTTGTCAGAATGATGGCCACTTATAGAGACTTCACCCTTTTCGAACATCTCCAAATGTTGCAGGATGTTTATATTTGACCCCAAATGAGATGTTGGTATGTATGATAAATCCTGGCTAAATGTCTTAGGGTCTATCTTTTTATTACTGATTATTTTCAGTAATTTATTTTTTGCTTCTCTAAGCTCATCGACAGCCTTATCTTCAAGTCGTTGCACTTTTTCGTATTCGGCATCTCGAATCGCAAACTGTTTATTGACTACGGATGTCAGCCTCGGGATCGACATCACATAGCTCATATAATCTCCAAGGCCAACAAAAAAGAATAATGGGTATTGCCGATTAATAAAAGTGTCGTATCGAAGCTGGATTCCTACGTTTATGTCAGCCATGACGTTCTTTGGTTAAGATATAGCTCGATATTACATCTTCTTTAGTTATTAGACAACATTATTATATCGGTGTTATACTTTAGCCCAGTAATAAACTTATTAATTAACAGGTCACTAATTTTATATGAAAAAATACATCATATCTATCATGGCTCTGCTGGTGGTTATGTCAGCAGTATCTTTGGCTACCGCACCAGTGCAAGCACAGACAGCTTCGTCTGGTTTCTGCTACACATTTACTCGTAACCTCGGTGTTGGTAGGACATTGAATACTCAAGATGCTCAAGCTCTTACCACGGTTTTAACCAATGCGGGTCTTTGGACTTCAGGTACATCAATCACTACTTTTGATGACAGTGTAGCCTCAGCCGTGTCAGGATTCCAGCAAAAATATGCAGCACAGATATTAACTCCAAATGGTTTGTCTTACGGTACTGGTTACGTTGGTGCGGCTACCAGAGCGCAGCTCAATAGCATGTATGGTTGTTCTACTACGACTCAACCAGTCGTACAATCTGCACAATGTCCAGCTGGATTCACATGTACTCCTATAAATGCAACGCCTGTAGCACCTGTCTGCCCGCCTGGATATACATGCACACCAGCTTCGGCACAATCTACACCACCTTCGTCATATTACACATCAAATCCTGGTATGGCTGGTGGTAGGGGAGGAAATTGTCCAGTCGGACAGCAGTCATCCTTGGATGGATTGTCTTGCGTATCAGATAATTACTATCAATCTGCTCCCGTCATTACCTCTATCAGTCCGACACAGGGGTCATCTAATACTACAGTTACGATTTACGGTTCAAACCTCTCTGGTG
>CAIQCA010000095.1 GCA_903870235.1 uncultured bacterium | reverse complement strand
TCTCGTCATAAGCTGGAATTTCATGGGTGATTAGATTCTCTATATGCTCTAGGAATTCTGATCTGTCGATTTGCTTTCCCTTTGACTTAGTGTTGGCTAAATCAGAGATGAATTTTAATAGCATTTTATCGGTAAATAGTGTGTCAAACTGGGATTGTTTAACTGATATCCCGTAGTTTTGTTTCAATACTGGGATTAGTTTACTTTCAAATAAATGCTTAAATTCAACTTCAATTTTTTGCTTTAGTTCATATTCTCGTTTGATATTATCGCCAATGATAAAATCATCAGTGCTTCCCTGGATTATATTTCGATCATTTTGATCTGATATTATGTGCGCAAATTTTGGGTCTTTTTCTGTAAATATGTTGCCGTCGATTGAGATGCTATATTCTGATCCTACGTCTTGATCCAATATCTTTGCAAGACTGGTTTTACCAGTACCGTTTGGGCCATAAATTATCGCGATGCGATTTCTCTCAAATGTGACCAAGTTGTTTTGGATAAGATTGATAAATTCTTCGCAGAAGATGCTGCCTTTTGCAATTTTATTAAATTCGATTTTCATTTTGTTCCCTTATCATGTTTTGGCCAACGTTAGAAGTATGACCGGCGCGGGTTCGGCGCGTCCGTGTCCATGTGGGAGTTATGCCATTTCTGGCGACTCTCGCAACGAAAAGAGGAAACTCATGGACGAAAGCTTACTTGAGTATGTCCTATTTATGTCGCAAGGAAGCCTATGTCCGCCAACTTAACGATAAGTTTGTGGATGCGTACAACGCACTTGTAGAAACCAGACAACTGAAGATGAATTGGGTTGTTAGGGTTCTGTGTGGCTGAATCCGGCTGATCTGTGCTGGTTTATATAGGTTTGAAGACCATGACCAGCAATAGCGTGTTCCTTCATTTTGTTGACGTGAAGAAGCCCTGGCTTAATGTGTGTATAGACATAAATTTTAGGTGTTGTCTTGAAAGACACTTTTATAAAATCTACGCCTATATCGTACGACACGACTCCTGAAGGCTTACCAAGGTTTTTATATGGTTCCATTACTCGTCTCCTGTGTGGGTTAGAACATCTCACAGCCCTGAAAAACAGCTTAGTCAGTTTACTAAATCATGCGATAATTATTTCTAACTTTCTAATAAGTGCTTCACACTACTCCGGCGCTTCCACCCTGTCAACGGATCACAGTAAAAACAAAGCTGTATCGCAAAACTACGCTATGAGAACATCAAATAGAGTGGTTTCCGGCACAAAAAGCAAGAGGGGTTATCCCAGGATTATCTTGCATCGTGATGTAATGATTTTAGACGTATTGGCGCAATAGTAGTGCAGGATATCGAGAATGAGCCTGATAATAAGCGACCTCCATGGCAATTATGCCAAATGCAAAGCGTTCATTGAGTACCGCCCAGATGAAGAGCACATTATCCTCGGTGATTTCATGGATTCTTTTTCCGCATCCGATGCGGACATGATAGCAACCTTCAAGCTCGCCGTAGCCAATGAATGTGCTCTTTTATGCGGAAATCACGAACTTCCGTATCTAAACAACGCCCATGGTTATTTCAGATGTTCGGGAAATAGGTACAGCCCGGAGCTATTTCATGCCGTAAATATGTATAAGGGACTTCTTCATGGCTCTATGATTCGAGATGGCTACCTTCTCACTCACGGCGGCCTTTCTAAAAAACACGGAAAACCTTTTAAGACGATAGAAGATGCGAGTACCTGGATTAATGCTGAGTTTGATTGGTATATAAATCAGCCCGTAGCACCGGAATCTCTTTCCTTTATTTTTGACATAGGTTCAATTCGCGGCGGTTATCAAGATGTTTCGGGAATTTTCTGGTGTTCAATAGGCCATGAAAAGATGGATATCCGATTTAACCAAGTCGTTGGTCATACCGCGCGTCCTGAACCGCTTGTGTTGTTTGAGGGGAAGGGAAAGAACAAAAAGAAACACGTCGGAATAGACTCACCGAAGTTCATTTGCTATAACACTGCGACTCACGAACTTGAAGATTTTATGCTGGAAGAATATAGGCACGACGATCAGCTTAGAAGTATGCTGGAGAGGCAGTTCTGAACATTCTCGAAGGTCGGGAGTGAAAAAGCGAATGGGGCGTAAATTAACTCAAAG
>CAIQCA010000094.1 GCA_903870235.1 uncultured bacterium | reverse complement strand
TTACCTATAAAACAAAGACCTTGGCTATCTTTCTTCTCAGCATTTGGTAATCCGAACTTTAGAGCCAACCTCCGGACTTCTGTTTTTTCTAAATTACCCACTGGAAAAATAATATGTTCTAGATCCGCTTGGTTTAAAGTCCAGAGAAAATACGATTGGTCTTTATTCTGGTCAGCGCCGGCCAAAAGATAAAGTCCGCGAAGCCCGCTGATTCCTTTTGGCACCTTCTGGGAGAGATTTTTAGGTTTCATAACCACTTGTGAATAATGTCCAGTAGCCACAAAATCTGCCCCTTGCTTCTTCGCCCATTTAGAAAAAGCACCAAACTTCACTTCGCGAGTACACATCACATCAGGATTGGGGGTGTGGCCTGCGTAATATTCAGAGATCATATAATCTATAACTCCCTGCTTATATTCTTTTTCCAAATTGAGTGTCACAAAAGGAATTCCCAGGTGGGCCGCCACCCGCATAGCATCTCGGCGCTCTTCTTTCCAAGTACATTCTATCCAATCTGGTTGCCAAACTTTTATATAAACTCCCGTAACGTCAAAACCAGCCTTTTTGAGTAAGGCCGCCGAGACAGCACTATCTACGCCACCGGAAAGCCCGACGAATACCTTGACTTTGTGTTTAAAATCTTGACCAGTCATGTTTTGCATGTTAGCATCGAAAACAGAAAAAACAAAGGAGATTTCAATCTGTGCCTCAACATAAGCATGAACCCAAACCGCAAGTTTTGCACGTGTTACTGGTGGAAGATCATCCAATAATTCAAGCCCATTTGGAGGGAGTCCTCCTGAATGCTGGCCACAAAGTGGATGTTGCCCACCACGCCGAGCATGCGATCGAATTGTTTGATGGATCCAAACATACATTTGTTCTTACCGATTTAAATCTGCGTCCGGCTGGAAAGACTGGATTTGATATAATCGTGTACGTTCGCAGTAAAAAGCCTGGGATTCGAGTCTGGTTAATGTCTGGTCAGATTCAAGAGTTAACAATCCAAAAAGCTATCGAACTTGGTGCGGAAAACGCCGTTGACAAGCTTGATGTACCTGACAAACTTAAGGCCCACCGGATCATTCATGACACCTAGGTTTCAGAAGTGTCAGAAATCCTGAGCCGTCCATAACACACAGGAGTGATGTGTTTGGACGGTTTTTTTATTGAAGAGTCCCTTTATCAAAACTTATTGTAGATATCGGAGTTTATTTTCTAAATGTGCATCATAGGTGGTAGCATAGTGCATAACACCACTTTTATCTGATAGATAGAACCAATACTTTGTAGTTGTTGCGTTCATTGTATCCAAAATAGCTTCAAGTCCTGGACTATCAATAGGTGTTGGGGGTAAGCCTAAATGTTTATAAAGATTGTAGGGAGAGTCTATAGCCAAATCGTCTAGGGTCAGGCTGGAAGAAGTCTTATTCAGAAAATAATAGAAAGGTGGATCAACCTGAAGAGGCATCTTGTCATTTATACGTTTCCAAAGTATCCCTGCAATAATACGACGGTCAGCACTGCTTGTCGCTTCTTTCTCCACTATAGAAGCCATAGTTACAATCTCGTCGAGAGACTTACCAAAAGACTTCACCTGATTATCGATAGTAACCATGTGGGCGTCAAAATTTGAACGCATGGTACTTATAACCTCCTCTGGCGTCACATTCTCAAAAAAGAAATACGTGTCTGGAAATAACTTTCCTTCATTCTGCTTTGCTAATGCCAGAAAAGTAGTCGTATCAAAATTTGGTATAACCTTCTTCAGTATGGCCGTGATATTTCTTGAATCAGAACCCTCCGGGATTGTTACTTTTATCCTAGTTAGCCCCTGAACACCGTGTACAGCACGATAAGCAACACGAATAACAGATTGTGGCTGGTCAAATAAATAATCACCTTTGACTATACGAGTACCTCGACCAAGGATAACTACAAAAGCTTTAAATAAGAACTGAGAACGGACAAGACCGCTCTCCGCAAATTTGTCGGCAACCTGTGACAAGGATGAGCCATCTTTTATCGAAACTATCGTGTGAGTTGGGAAATCTGATGGCGGTGTTGCCATATAAACAGCAGCAATGGCT
>CAIQCA010000093.1 GCA_903870235.1 uncultured bacterium | reverse complement strand
ATGGCTGGACAGGGAACGGTTGGTGTTGAGATTTTGGAACAATGTAACGAACTGTCGGTTACGACTGGCCTTGTTGTTAAGCCGGATTTTGTAGTTGTACCGGTTGGTGGTGGTGGGTTGGTTGCCGGACTTGGTACTTATGTAAAAGAAAAGTTTCCCAACACCAAAATAATCGGCGTCGAACCAGAAGGGGCGCCGTCTATGACTAAGGCGTTGGCGGCAGGTAGAGTTGTCACTCTAGATAAGATAAATAAATTTGTAGATGGTGCGGCCGTAAAAACGGTCGGTGCTTTGACTTACAAAATCGCATCAAAACTGATAGATAAGATGGTTCTTGTACCAGAAGGAAAGGTCTGTGAGGATATGATTTCTCTCTATCAATGTGACGGCATAATCGCGGAACCCGCAGGTGCTCTTTCTGTTGCGACATTAGATGAATTGAGAGCTGAGATTTTTGGCAAGATCGTGGTATGTGTGGTAAGTGGTGGCAACAACGATATAAGTCGTTACCCGGAAATAATGGATCGCAGTTTGATCTATCAAGGTCTGAAACATTATTTTCTGATCGAATTTTCGCAAAGACCAGGTACCCTGCGTGATTATCTTGATAATGCTCTTGGGCCCAACGATGATATCACTCTGTTCGAGTACATAAAGAAGAGCAACAAAGAAACAGGCCCAGCGCTTGTGGGTATTGAGCTTGCAGACAAAAAAGATTTTAAACCGCTTCTAAATAGGATGGATTCTATCGGTTTAGTCTATGAAATATTGGCTAAAGACAGCCCAGTTTTCAGATTCATTGTTTGAACACTGAATCTGCCAACGGTCATATTGACACAGGGATTATACAATGTTAGCGTCAAAACAGACTTGAAAGGTAACCCCTAAACAAAGGATAAAACTATGGGCCCAGGTATGTCGTTAGAGTTGAGGCCGTCATTGCGTCAAGAGGTGTCTCTTCGACAGCAGAACGTTCTCATTCAAGAGCATGTTTTGTCACTGCGCATTTCGCTGATTCACGCGCTGACCGGCTCGGAGTATAAGCCGTATGCGCGTTGTCCTCAGTGCGAGCGAGAGTTGGCACCGCGGGAAATTATTGCCGGGTTTAACACAGATCCGAATAATTTTGACACGACCTGCACTCGCTGTGGGCATCGCTTTGCGCCGATACTTCGGTATGCAAACCAGCATGGGAGTGGCGAGATGCCATTCTATTGCAGTGCCCAGGCCTTGGAAAAACTCCGGGGTATGGAAGGTCTTTCCCCGGAAGTTTTGCGGAAGAAAGAGCACGCAGCTTACAACAGCGCGATTGTGCATCACGGGTCGCTGAAGGCGGCTTTTGCCAAGATTGGCGTCAAGTATGCGTTCGTCGAGTTGACTGATCCCAAGCGGAAGATTACACCGTTTCTTGGCCGGTTGCCCGACACAGTGATTGCTGAGCTATCAGACGTGAGTGTGCACTCGGTTCGCCAGCTTCGCAAGAAGTTGAGGATTGGTGCTTGCTCTCGCCAGTCTATGCTCGATGAGATTGGAGAATAGAAGCGACTGCTTCGAAGCGCTCGAGTAAAATCGAGCCCTTTTTTGTTTATATTTATGTCGTTGACAATAGTGCAAATATATGCTACGCTGGTAGGCAGCAATTTGTGGTAGTTCTTAACATCAACAATCAGCCGTGTGCTGATAGAAAGAAGACAAATGAAACCCGTAGTTGTTCAGGTTGATTACAAAGTCGGACCGGAAGCAGCTCGAGCGTTGGGAATGAAGGAGGGGGATAATATCTCCTTATTTACTGAGCTGAAAGTTCGTGAAGAGTTGCTAGCCTTATGCTTTGTTCCAGGGAGTGAACATGTGGTAGCGCTTAAGTTCGACGACCCCGTAATGGAGGGGCATGGCTGCAGTACGCTCTTCTCATTCCGTGTCGATCATTCTGCCAGTATTTGGCATAATTCGATCCAGGAAGGTTTCAGGATTCATGCGACCGCGGATTTTGAATACAACAGTACTGTGGATGAACGGGTGAACTTCGTGAAGGCGGTGTTTACCTGTAACAATGTTTGCCTTATCAGCATTGGTAACTTCAACGGAGCAGGTGTGGTGTCTCGGGCATGCGTTGAAAAAATGAGGCCAAGGTCAAACAACTCATACTGGGAGCTGCCCATGTCGGAGACCATATCAAGAAGAAATAACGTGGTGCTTCGGCGCCAGGGTCATTAAGTTTTTGGGGAGCCTGACCAGCTCTTTTTTGTTTGGGCGCAATTGAAATTGCGTGGAAATTTTCTGATTAATTTATCTATAAGAATGTCTCTTGCCTTTGGCGTACTTTTGGGTAATATGGCTTATAGATGTATAACCAAATTTGGTAAACAAAAACGGAGGTAACAAGTGAAAATCGGTGAATTGATAGTGGCAAAATTCGGTGGAACTTCCTTGGCTGATGCAGATCAGTTTAAGAAGGTGATCGAAATCGTCAAAAGCGATAAGGGGCGGCAATACGTTGTCGTCTCAGCGCCGGGGAAGAGGAATCCGCAAGATCAGAAAATCACAGATCTCTTCTATGAATGGCACCGGCTTTGTCAGCTTCGGCTTTCGAGTGATGAAGTGCGTGATGTCATCAAGGAACGGTATCAAAGTATCGTCGATGGATTGGGGATAAATTTCCCAGTTGCCGAGGAACTCGATAACATCGGCTGGCACATTTGTGAGGGTGTCTCAGCGGATTACGCCGCTAGCCGTGGGGAGTATTTGAGCGCCATGATCATGGCCAAGGCACTCCCTGGATACGAATTCGTCGATGCGGCCGAATTAATCCGTTTTGACGAACAGGGCCGATATCAGAAAATATCTGACCATGGTATTTCCAATATGATCGGCAGGCAACGGATAGTCATTCCCGGTTTCTATGGCTCCATGCCAGACGGCTCGGTGAAGACCTTCTCTCGCGGTGGTTCGGATATTACCGGGGCCATCATCGCCAGAGCGGTTAGTGCCGGGCGTTATGAAAACTGGACCGATGTTTCAGGCCTACTCATGGCAGATCCGCGCGTGGTTAACAATCCTCGCAAGATCGAAGTTGTGACTTATCGTGAATTGCGCGAGCTCGCTTATATGGGAGCGAACGTCTTTCACGAAGAAGCCATGTTCCCAGTTCAAGATGCTGGGATTATTACGAACATTCGCAATACAAATAATCCGTCGGATCAAGGCACATTGATTATGCCTGATTTTCCAAAGCGGCAAGGCCAGTGTGTTATTGCCGGTGTTGCTGGTCGGAAGAATTTCACGGTCATTACCGTGGAAAAAGCTCTGATGAATCAACAGGTAGGATTCGTGCGACGTATCTTGACCATCCTTGAAGAAAAGGGTATTAGCTTCGACCATATGCCGACGGGCGTCGACACCTTGAGCCTTGTTATCGAAGATAAGCAACTCTACGGCAAGATCGAAGAGATCGTATACGAGATCAAAGAGAAATGCTCGCCGGACTTAGTCGAAATATTTCCGGATATGGCCATGCTTGCTGTTGTTGGACGCGGAATGGCCCATACTCCTGGTGTTGCGGCCAAGATCTTCGCGGCATTAGCGGCGGAGAAGATCAATGTCCGGATGATCGATCAAGGATCGAGCGAAATCAGTATCTTGATCGGAGTCGAGAACAATGACTACGAAAATGCGGTCCGTGCGATCTATGGAGCCTTTGTTGATGAGCCTGTAGGCCCCACCAAGTAGACCGTTCGTCTGCTTGTGTGAAGTTGTTACAAAACCGCCCTCGCTTCGGAAGCGCTGGGCGGCTTTTTTGTGATTATGAATGACTACCACTCTGCGCTGTCCTATTTTAATTTACTTTCCTCCTCGTCTGTCTCCGGTATATCCGAATGCGAACCGTCAGTAGAAAGGTTACCACTTCTTAGATCTTCAATTGTCTTAGGTATGCCATTCTTTTTCACATAATCATCGACTTTATTTAAGAAACCCTTCTCCCATGCCAGCGAGATCTGTTCCACAAGGGATTTCCATGCAGGTAGCCGATCTTTTGAGACAATTGCCGGATCGAGATTTTCGAAATAAGCATCTACAAAATATTTTACATCGATAGGGACTTTGCCGTTAGTCATTATCACATCCAGAAGGGCTCTTTCGAGTACGTATCCTTTGGCCGGGATGTGTTGACCATCTACAGTAGGAACATATTTATCTTGGAGTTTTGTAGTAACTGCTTCGTTGAGCCAGAAAAATCTGCTAAATAAGCGATGGTTTTCTCTGTCTATATGGAAACGAAGCCCCACGCGTTCATGGTGAATAGTACCGGATCTCGCTTTTGTACCAGGTCCATTTGTTATCAATCTGACAGAAAGTACATGGAACATCTCTTGGAAGAAAACATGTTCCAATCGATTTTTTCTGTTTTTATTGGATGTAAGGAATGAGTCGAGAACTACCGAATTGTCGTTTGACCTAAATCTACCACCAATATTCTCAAGAGAGGCGTAGAGGGCATCTATCAGGGTCACGTGGACATGTTCCATCCTATCTTTGACCAAGTCTTTGTCTAGAGGAAGTTCACCTCGATCTATAGCCCCGTCGATAGCTACACGGAATTTTTCTGTAAGTTCGGGCAACATGGATTCGACGAATTTGTTCACGCGATATTCGAAAACCGCTTTATGATATCGTAGTATTGTAATCCATAGAGCATCAGAAATCTTTTCAGACCCTATCAATGCAGTCAATTGATCGACCTCCTTTATGTCATTGAACTTCTTGTCATAAAGTGGATGCGATAGGCGAAGTTTTTTATATTTGGAAATAGTTTTTCGTGATAGTGAACGACCTTCATTCGCAATCATATCTCTGAGTTTCGGCTGATTTATAATTTCACTTATGAAGTTATTTATAGAAGGAATACTTTTTGATTCCGTAACTACTTTCTTGAAATGTTTGATGTTCTTTGTGATGATGTCATGAATTTGTAGAGTGGCTTCCTCTACTGTTATGCGTGTATTTTCTATGTGTTCACGATATTGCTCGCGAATTTTCGGATCAAAAGAACTGAGTCTTTCTTCCGTCGGCTTGGCCATTTTCCTTAAGCTATAAACTGATTCCAGCTCGTGAAAGCCAAAACATCTACTGTTTGCTAGGGTTCGGTTTCGGAATTCGTTGGCTTCTTGATGCTGTAGGTATTCTTCCGAGCCCTCTGCAATCTTTTGTGTACTTGGCTTTTTATCTTCTTGAATTGGTTGAGTGAAGCCTTCCATGTAAAAAGTTTATCAGTTTAACACCCAAAAGTCATTTAATTGCATAGTCTTAACAAAAACTCCTCTTGGGTAGAGGAGTTTTTGTTTTGAAAGTTTTTTATTTCTTATATCAAGAATGGCACGATGAGCAAAGCCACAATGTTCAAGATCTTGATCATAGGATTGATAGCTGGACCAGCAGTGTCCTTGTAAGGATCTCCAACTGTGTCACCGGTGACAGCGGCCTTGTGAGCATCTGAACCCTTACCTCCATGATTTCCTTTTTCAATATGTTTCTTGGCATTGTCCCAAGCACCACCACCAGAAGTCATTGAGATAGCAACGAAGAGGCCTGTGACGATAGAACCAACAAGCAAACCTCCGAGAGCTACTGGACCGAGTAAGAATCCGACGATGATAGGGGCGAGAACTGGGATCAAAGCTGGGATAACCATTTCCTTGATAGCTGCTGAAGTGACGATGTCGACACAACGAGCGTAATCAGGCTTGGCGGTACCTTGCATGATTCCTTTTATCTCACGGAATTGGCGACGAACTTCCTCGACGACTTTTCCTGCAGCCTTTCCAACCGACTCCATACAAAGAGCGGCGAAATAGTAAGGAAGCAAACCACCGATGAACAAACCGACGATAACCTTTGGATCGCTCAAGTCGAATTTCAAAGCTGGAACAAGTTCTGTATATGAAGCGAAAAGTACGAGAGCGGCGAGACCAGCAGAACCGATGGCGTAACCCTTTGTGACAGCCTTTGTGGTATTACCAACAGCGTCAAGAGGATCTGTAACATCGCGGACCTCCTTTGGAAGCTCAGCCATCTCGGCGATACCTCCGGCGTTATCTGTGATAGGACCATAAGCATCGATAGCGACGATGATACCAGCCATTGAAAGCATACTCATAGCGGCGACGGCGATACCATAGAGGCCGGCGAACTGGTAGGCAGTCAAAATTCCAAGAACGATTGTGACGAGAGGCCAAGCGGTCGACTTCATGGAAATTGCCAAACCTTGGATGACGTTTGTTCCATGACCAGAGACTGAAGCTAGGGCGATAGATTTAACAGGGTTGTACTTCGTAGAAGTGTAATATTCGGTAATGATAACAAGTGCGGCGGTAACCAACAGTCCGACGATTGTACAACCGAAGATTCCGAGAACACCGTAGACACCATTTCCACTCATTATGAGAGTTGTGACTGGGAAGAAAGCAGCTGCGGCGATGACTCCGGCAACAGCGAGACCCTTGTACATGGCACCCATGATATTTTGAGTCTTACCCATGCGAACAAACCATGTACCGATGATAGAAGCAATGATGGCGATACCTCCAAGAGCAAGAGGATATATGAGAGCACCTTGGAAGCCTTTGAAGACTGATGCGCCAAGCATGATGGCGGCGATGGTTGTGACAGCATAAGTCTCGAAAAGGTCAGCAGCCATACCAGCGCAGTCACCAACGTTATCTCCAACGTTATCGGCAATAACTCCTGGGTTACGTGGATCATCTTCTGGGATACCAGCTTCGACTTTTCCGACGATGTCAGTACCAACGTCTGCGGCCTTGGTAAATATTCCTCCACCAAGACGAGCAAATATAGAAATAAGGCTAGCACCGAAAGCCAAACCGATAAGTGAACCGACACTCTGTGTAATTGCGAAGAATGATGAGACACCGAGGAGAGCAAGTCCGACTACAAGAAGACCTGTAACTGCTCCACCATTGAAAGCGAGAGAAAGAGCTCTCTGCAGACCATGTTTGGCGGCTTCAGCCGTGCGAATGTTGGCACGAACTGAGACGTTCATACCGATATATCCAGCGAGAGCGGAGAGGACGGCACCAACTACGAAACCAATAGCGAGTGTAATACCAAGTTTCCACCAGAGGATGAAGAAGAGGATTACAGCGATAACGGCAATAGTTCTGTATTGGCGGTTAAGATAAGCCTTTGCACCAGCTTGTATGGCTGCGGCAATTTCACGCATGCGATCGTTGCCTGTTGGTTTCTTCATGATAGAAGCGGCCAAGAAAGCTCCGTAGGCGATAGCGATAACCGAACAAATAAGCGCGAACCAGATGTATAATGACATTTTATTAATGTTTAGGCGCCAAACGCTTATTTATAAGCATTTAGCACGACTTTTGCTAATAATATTACTTAAATGTAATGGAGGCATTCTATTGGAAAAATGTGGAATACGCAAGGAATATGATATTATAGTGTTATGTTAGAAAAATATCTCCAAGAAATTGGTCTCAATGAAAAGGAATCAGCTGTTTATCTTGCCTTGCTCCAATATGATAGTGCTTCTGTCATAGATGTATCACAAAAGACCAAGATCAATCGTTCCACTACTTATACAGTGTTGGATTCTCTCGCAAAAAAGGGTTTGGTAAGTGAGACAACTATTGGTAAGAAGACACATTTCCAAGCAGAATCACCAGAAAGACTCGAATCCTATGTTGAGAGACAAAAAATTCTCCTCGAAGAACATTCGAAGAGGCTGAAGGATATAATTCCTCAGATCAAGAGTGTGCAGAGAGGAACTGGTGAGAAACCGGTAGTTCAATATTTTGAGGGGAAGGAAGGTTTATTTGCTTTGAATGAAAGTTTGTATAGAGACGACACTGATAATAATGATTTGGTAGCAAACCTGGTTTATTCAAGAGACTTATTAGACGAAGCGTTTCCTGAAGCTGAACGCGCGAAATTTAGAAAGGAACGTATTAAGAGAAAAATAAAAAGTAAGACCATTTATACATGGACAAAAGGAGTTATTCCATCTGATGAAATGGGAGATCGTGTAAAACTCGATAGCAATAAATATCCCATCTCTTGCGACATATCTATCTCAGGGGATCGTATCCGTATTGGCATACTAGGGAAGAAACTTTCCGGAATTTTTATAAAGAGTGCAGATGTAGCCAATTCTTTGAGGAGTATTCTCAATGCATTATTCGATTATATGAAAAAGGAAGAGCCTGGCGCGTGATAATCATCACGGCCAGGCTCTCTGACGCTGTCCTTACTTCCCTGAACTTTTGACGGACAGAACTGCTTTTGCACCTTCTTTGAGACGATTCTTTGGGATCTGTTGTTCCAATATCTGGAATTGAACATATCCGAGACCATCTTTTTGTGAGTTAGTCACCCATGGCGTAATATACCTCCACAATTTTCCTGTCGCGAACATTTACCTTACTTTAGAAGAGTATGAATCAACTTGAAACGGCTTTCGTGCCGCCTTCTGGTGTCGTGAGACTCACCAGAAGGCGGCATTTAGCCATTTTTTAGTCGCTCATATGTCCTCCTTGGTTAAGGTGATCAGAGGCTACGTTTTAAGGGATCAATGACCCCGCCCCTGTTTCTGCAGGCTAGTATAGCAGATACACAAGATTTGTCAAGTAAAATTACCATTTTATACATAAATGTTATAATTAGAGCCATTTTATGGCTAAAGTAACGGCCCAGATATATTTTTTGAAATGTTAGTCACTATTAACGATATTTTTTTATTGTAGATTAAAATACTTTATTTGGCAAATGTTATTCTAAAATGTCAGACATAAATAACAAATATGGCATAACAAATATGGCCTAAAATAAGGATAAAGTACTATATATAAACAAAGAAATGGTAAAGGTACTTGACAAAAATAGAACGTTGTGTATACTTCATCCAGATACAAGTTTGAATTTAAGTTATCCCTCATTGCTCCCACTTGTCTTGTAGAAACGGATTTCCTAGAAAATTATCGAAATCCAACTTACAAGGGGAGCATTAAGGGGTAACTTAAACCAAAAAACCAAAGGAGACTGACTACAATGGCTACCCAAACGAACACCGCCGTCCTGACCACCTGCGCCGTCTGTAACAAGACGGGAAGTTGCGGAGCGAAATGGCTGTTTTACATTGACGGCCAGTCGCAACCCAAGAAAGTCCACAAGCCTTGCGGAGAGATGCTTTTGAAAAGCGCTCCTCAAGGTGTGAAGGCCAATCTGGTCCCATCTCGCGAGCTTCGCGAAGAATGGAGACAGAAACGCCTGGCACAGGACTTCTGGGGGAAGGCGTTCGCAGACGCCAAGCCGATCAAACCGCACGCGAATCCTGTCGCAGCGGCCAAACCGGCTTCCGCCATGGCTGCTTAGGCAGCCTAAAGCGGAAAGACCATTGTACGTCTCAAAACTACAAGTAATTCTCTGGGGAAGCTCCAGGGCGCTTAGCAAGCGGTCACTGCTGGTGGTGAATTCCTCAATTCACCCAAGTGAAACATCTCCGAGGAGATGGGACCACTTGGATCCTCGAGCCGTTCTTTAAATTTCAAAATCATAACAACCAAAAAAGGAGGTAATTATGATCTACCGGGTATACCCCGACGGCACCATCGATGTTATTCGCTACCGCTAGAGCGAACGATGGGGCCCTGTCACTTAGGAAACACCTAAGAGGACGGAGTACAGGCTGACCACTTGGCAACAGAAAGGTCAGCATGGGCGATTCACGTCGCCCACTCAATTGAGTTCACGAAAAAGTTCGCGAACTCAAAGAGTAAAGTTCTTTACATAAAATCTCTGCACCTTGACTGGATTGGAAATTTCAAATCTAACCAAGGTGCAGGGATTTCACGATACCCAAAGCACGTGAGGCGAAGAGGAAACCTATCCTCTAGTCTTCAGACACACCATCTCGAGTTAGAGATGGATGTGGTGGCGACTGAAGACCGGTATGGTCAAGGATGGATAACCCCAAATGCCGACAACCGAGCGATGGGGGCCTCTAGAACCCTCACTTGACACACGCTCGGAGCGACGTCATGTCGCTTCGCTACGTAAAAGTCTCGCAAGACTTTCTATGTTAGGAACGCTTTACCGTTCCGAAAATAGTTGTAGTGGTCCGGGGATCCAGGTTGTCATCAAGCACTGACAATCAATCGTGAAAAAGTTTTATTCAGTTTCTTTATTTAAAAAACTGATTAAGGGGGTTGTTAATGTTTTCCCTCCTTACTAGGTACAGATCATAGCGCCATTTGAGATCATCCCGTTGGGATAGATCCTCTTGGGACAGCAATCTGGCTAGTGAATTAGCAAAATTATCCGTTGTGAGTGCCCAAAAGGCAACAACGGACGTCGTGTGACTACGACGTTAGGAGAACGAGTACCAGAATCCGAATCCATCACCAAATGAAGGTAGATGGTACCGGCGAGGATCTGGGAAAGTTCTCCAAAGTCACTTCCGTCGGCAAGTGTGTACTTGTCCCGATGAGTCCAAAAGGACGAAACGGAAAATGACTTAGTTCTTTACATAACATTATCGCCTACACAAGCATGGTCTGAAAACATTGATTCAGATCAGTCTTGTGTAGGCGAGCGCAGGCGCCACATAACACGGAAGTCTTTTCACTTCACATTGAGAGCCAAACTTGGCCGCCGAAAGGATGGTCGAGACGGTGGCTATCTGGAGTCAGATAAAAGTGTGAAACAGAAGGAGGATCCGACCAAGCTTGGCTATCAACCAAGTATATCCTCTGGAAAAGACAAGTCTCGTATATCGTCCAAACGGTGTGTAAGATACGCACTGTGTTGAGGGGTGATACCCGGAACTCTATACGATTCATCGGTAAATAGCGGGAGCACTTCTGGTCAGAAGGTCTCGTCAATAATTCCGAACTGCGCACAATTTCTTAACGACCGAAACCAAACAAACCAAGGAGGTGCTATGAGCACTGATTACGGTTGTGTAGTGGTACAGTTTCCCAACTTTCCAGCCATCCGACTCAGTACAGTCAATCATTATGCGATTGCTCCTGGTACTGAGAGGCCGTGGGGTTACAGTCCTCACAGCTTTCTTCCTTCACGGAAGATTCGGACCTGGGATGGCGAGGTGCTATGTCTCTCTAGAGCTGATCGAAGTCGTCTTCGTACACTGATAAAAAAGTGGAACAGGCGAAACGGTCGTTCTGGATCCGGACATAGAACCAAACGCATTCCCGCATACCGAACGCTGTGGGAAGAGTGAGGAACTAACGCTAATACCAGGAGATCAAGAAATTGGTCGTTAGAACTGGCGGAGGTGGAGAAAACCACCTTGGCAACAGAAGTGATTAACAATCCTATGAAAATAGGTGCGTGAAAACAAAAACGGAAAGATACCAAATCTTTCCAGCTGTCTCGGAATGTGTATTCCGACTGATGAGTCCAAAAGGACGAAACGGAAAAGATCTTTACAATCAAAAACCAAAACCGCTCGAAAGGGCATACAAGGAGATCCTGACATGAATCCACATGCACAAGCCTGGTTGTTATTCCTCTTCGGTACACCAAGACGCGCTTTGACCACACTTGGAGTGATACTTGCGATCGTCCTCGTCATCAATCCAGATCTTGGGCGGATGTTTTTCGCCCGTTTGATGATTGCTCTCCAGCCACTCTTCGAAGGAGTGCTGTGGATCATCGTTATCGCCATCGGCTTTGGATGTATCAGCGCGGTTTGGAAGTCCAAGAAGTAAACCCATGAAGGTTGCGACGAAATCCTGTCGCGTAAAAAGGTGTCTTTTGTCCCCATTTCCCAAAATGGAGAGCCTAGAGGAAGCAGAGCCTCTGGAGGATCTCGAATCCTCCATTCTTCTGGGTTCACGATTTACAAAATCGCGGATCCACAGAGTGCAGTTCTTTTAAATAAAACGGCTTTACGCAGGTGTGCCAAAGAACACCAGATGGAGATATGAGATGACCAAGAACATCAAATGCCATGCTGGACTGCAGACTATTCCTGTCCTCTTCGAGGAACGTTGGGGCAAGGAACGGATTGAACAGCTTGTGCGAAACTCAATCAACTTTTTGCGCGATATCG
Organism: uncultured bacterium; assembly: GCA_903870235.1. GTDB lineage: Bacteria > Patescibacteriota > Minisyncoccia > Phycocordibacterales > PALSA-1337 > C7867-002. Next base: position 2,301 of record CAIQCA010000093.1, on the reverse strand, counting down.
TTGAAAAGCGGTATCCCAACAAAGAAGATCGTGAAGCCGCTCCGGAAGCCGAACGTAAGGCCTTGGGAATTGTGGCTTTCGACGCCATCGTTTCCTCGATCGATACATCCATGATGTCGCCATTCCAAAAGTTTCTGTTTTGGATGAGCGCCTGGTGGTACTACGATCCGCGGATTCGTTCGCAACTGTATTTGGATTCGTGCAAGGCGCATGAATACGCACAAGCTCGAGTAGTCGAGTTCGTGGTTCCGGTCTTGCCAGAAAATATCCGGAACGTCCTTTCTCACATGGAGGTGATCAGCGTTGCAAATGGTTTTGGCCATTTCGCTATCCTCTTCAATGACAAGGAAGCCAAGACTCGCCGAATTGTAACTGACACCGGACTCTTCGAGCTTCGGGATGTCTATGGTTACAATTACATTGATGTTTCTCCGAATGGCAACCCATTTGTTCGTTGCGTCACCGGTCATGGTGGTGGACGGACATTCTTCGATGGGGAGCGACTCATGGCTCACGATCGGTTTAGGACGTGCGCACCGAAAGTTGCCTTTTTCGAAGGCGGCTACAAGGTCAACTCGAGTGAGGTGACCATTGTTAACGGAGCACTCTTGCCTCTGATTGAGGATGAAGATGCCGTGGCTCATACCACTGGCGCCTTCATGGGAGTCACTGACTTCAGCAATGCTCAGGCGATCGAGTCGTATCGTCTAACCGACGAAACGGCCAAGCGCTTGGCAGTGAAAGATGGTCTTGTCCACCTGGACAATAAACCTCTGAAGCAGATGGGATTCTTCAAACCGAGTCGTCGGGCTGAGCTCGAAAACGGGTTCACGTTGTTCGACTACGCCGAGTTTCAAGAAAGTTTCGCTTGCGTCTATGATCACATCTTGGTGGTCGACGACAAAGCGGCTTGGATCGAGGCGGTCGTCAAAGCATTTCCTGATGTTGGTCGGATCGACCGGATTCGCACCAGCAATTCAGAGAAAGCTCTTGAGGCAATCATTGCCAACAATCCAGAAGTGGTAATTCTGGATATGCATCTAACTGTTCACGAGCGCTTCGATGGCTTGTGGATTGCTCGCGAGGCCAAGAAACGCGGTTATGGGGGCCGCATCTTGATCGCAAGCAATTACGAAGACAACGCTCTTGGAGCAATGTCTGTGTTGACCGGTGGTCTTGAGGCACCAGGCAAAAACCTGGATCGTATCAAGAAACTGCTCGCCAACAAGTAACAGTAGAAGTCTCTTTAGGTTTCGGAGGATTTTCCATTAAAAATCCTCCATTCTTCTGGGTTCACGATTCACAAGATCGCGAATCCACAGAGTGTAGTTCTTTTAAAATGGTTGTCAGAGAATTTGAAATCTGAAATTTTAAATATAAAACAAAAGTTTTTCAGTTTTTGAACTCTCTGATAACCGAACATATTTATAGCTACCTAAAAAGTGGCGTATGAACGGCTTGGAGATACTGGAGATAACTCATGAAAATTCTTGTCATCGAAGACAGTCAAGTGCATCGCGACTCCGCGGTCAAAACATTGGTCGGCCACGAGCTGACTCTTGCCGACTCGTTCGAAAAGGGCATCAAGGCCTTGTCGACGGAAATCAACCACGAAAAATTGAACCGCTTGTCAGACGAACGTTTTGGTCCATGCCCTAGTGAGCACGGAGACGCTCGCGTCGCCTGGTTCGATAAACGGGAAAGCCTTTACGATGAATGTCGTAATCGTCCAGACTTTGACGCCGTCTTGGTCGATATGATGATGCCGATGAGTCACGAGACTCTGGCCCCTGATGCCTTCTACCCGGGCGAACAAGTCCCTTACGGATTTGTTTTGGCACTTCGGGCTTGCCAAGTTGGTGCCAAGTACGTGGCGATGGTTACGGACACCAATCATCATAAAGGCGCGATTAGCGCCGCACTGGATAAGATCGGGAGCTGTTATTACCAGGGCGTGGAGCCACTCTTCGAGATCAATGGCGCCAAAGTGCTCTTCATCCATACGCCGTTTGTCGAAGGTGGCGAAGGTGCAGAGAAAGACTGGGGCAGGGTCTTGAAGCATCTTGTCGAAGGTCGTGCGGTCAAAAGTCGCACGCAGTAACATTTAGTCACACTTCTCGGTTTCGCTCGTTTCCCATTAAAAACGAGCATTTTATTGGACTCACGAAAGTCGCGAGTCCATAGGATAAAAAAGTTCTTTACAACCAATAGTTAACCGCTCGCAAGAGCAAAGGAGTCAGCATGAAAGTTCTGTTAGACATCGGCACAGATGGTCCGGTGAAAAAAGCGATCGAACAAGTT
>CAIQCA010000092.1 GCA_903870235.1 uncultured bacterium | reverse complement strand
GTATGACAACGACAAATCCAAATTTTGGGCTAGACCACTTTCCATGTTCGAAGGCGATGTTGAGTTGAATGGTAAAAAAGTCCCGCGTTTCGAATTCATAAAATAATCATGAAAATTTCTTACAACTGGTTACAAAAATATTTCGATAAGCCATTGCCGAAAGCTCGCGACTTGGCGGAGCTTGTGAATTCTCATGTTTTCGAAGTTGAATCACAAGAGAAAATAGGCGGCGCTAATTCCAAGACTACTGCAGATACAGTTTTTGATTTGAAAGTCTTACCAGACCGCGCCCACTACGCCCTATGTCATCGTGGTATTGCTAGGGAAGTTAGGGCTATGACAGGTATGGAGATGAAGCCACAAGTCGTGACCGAATTTTCTTTTGATAAAAATGTTCAGTCAGTACCTGTGAAAGTTGAAGATAAGAAATTGTGCCGTCGTTATATAGCCCGAAGGATCGAGGGTGTTTCTGTCATAGAATCCCCGACTTGGCTCAAAGAAAAATTAGAGACTACGGATTCTCGTTCTATAAATACTATTGTTGATGCCACTAACTACGTCATGTTCGATATCGGACAGCCACTTCACGCATTTGATGCTGATAAAGTAAAAGGTGGCATTGTCGTACGTCTAGCCAAGAAAGGGGAGAAGATCGAACTTTTACCAGAGCGCGTGCTGGCCGATGAGAATGGCGGAAAAAGTGGCGCCGAAAAGAAATGGATTGAAAAGCCGCGAAGTCTCGAGCTTGGAGAAACTGATCTCGTTATCGCTGATGATGATGGCCCGATCGCCATCGCTGGCGTAAAGGGTGGTAAACGCGCAGAGATTTCAGCTACCACGAGGAATATTATTTTGGAATCAGCCAATTTCAATCCTGTTTCTGTTCGTCGTACCTCAACACGTCTAAATGTTCGCAATGATTCTTCCAAGAGATTTGAGAATGAGATCGTGCCAGAACTAGCGGAAGTAGCGATGGATCAGGTTACAGCTTTGATAGTCGATCTTTCGAAAGGTGCCAAAGTTGGTCAGACTACTGACGTCTTTTCGACACCTACAAAACCTTGGACTGTCACCGTTACACCAGAATTCATTTCCGAAAAATTGGGAGCCTTCGTCAAATCGGAAGAATTGCAAGAAGTTTTGAAACGCTACGATTGCGTCATCAAAGAAAATGCTAGTTCAAAATCCAGTAGCTCGATAACAGTAGAACCGCCGCTCGATCGTTTGGACCTGAAGATTCCTGAAGATTTTGTCGATGAAGTAGCGAGAGTTAGGGGCTATGACACTTTGGTTTCAGTGTTACCTCCGAACTTGCCAGCCGCAGTGGCCGCAAACATTACAGACAATGCTACTTTCTATTGGTCTGAAAAAGTCAAAAATATCTTGGTAAATGGCGGTTTTTCTGAGGCCCTGCTATATTCACTAGTGCCAAAAGGTTACTACGAGATTACATATCCTCTAGCAAGTGATAAGAGTGCACTTCGCGAAACTATAATTCCCAAAATGAAAGAAGTAATCACAGCAAATGCTCTCAACGCAGACATTATCGGTATCGATGTCGTGAAGATGTTTGAGATAGGTCAAGTCTTTCCAAAAGAAGGTGAGAAGACGGTCTTATGTATTGGAGTAAAGAATGTGAAGAAGTCCAAGAAGAAAGAACCAGAGATTATCAGGGAAACTTTAGCAGAGATAGAAAAGGTTCTTGGTGTGAAAATTGCCGCAAAAATCGACGCCAAGATAGCTGAGAACATTGTCGAAGTAGACTTCAGTCTTCTGATCAAGTCTCTCATGTCTCAAACCGGACTCCTATCCGATCTGAATTTCCAAGCCTTGCCACGTGATCAAAAATATCATCCATTTTCTTTGTATCCATTTATCACCCGCGATATCGCTGTATTTGTGCCAGAATCTGTGATTGGTGATGGAGTATGGAAAGCCGTCAAACAAGGTGTACAGGAAGCCGGTGCCGCAGATCTTCTTGTTCGCGATTCACTTTTCGATGTTTTCAAAAAAGACGGGAAAGTTTCTTATGCCTATCGTTTGGTATTTCAATCGTATAACAAGACTTTGACCGATGAAGAAGTAAATAAAATCATGGAAAAGATTTATCTAGAGGTGAGAGAAAGGGGATGGGAAGTGAGGTAATGACTTCAATAATTACAGATAAAAAATCGACCGCCATATTTCATGGAAGTCGATCGTAACCCGGCTCGCAGTGATATTATTCTAATGACAGTGTGCCAGGAGTCTTGCCATCATACTCGGCCGACGCCGAGGACTGGTTGCTGACCAAACCGCTTCCTGGAAAGCACGTTTTCGCCCAGCTTTACCTTCTCCAGTCGGACCTCCGCACAAAAGATTGGGACAGACGAAACCCCAATCCCTGCCATGTAACCTTTGATTGTTAGGTGGCGGATAAACCTCGGCAATCCTGGTGCCTTTGATTCTCCAACGACCCGTTGCCTTATTCCACTTAAACCGCATACCGAATATCGTGAGATCGCGGTGTGCCATATATATATTCCTCTCTTTCTAAAGACCATATTACAAATGTTAACGTTAATGTCAACAACCAAATATTGAGGCATATACAAAAACCCCACCAAGTCCACAGGAGGTGGAAATGGTGGGGGGTGTTGTTGGCTTCGAAGTTAGGACTTGAGGAACTCCATAACAAGTTCGTACTCACGCGCATCCTTCACTTCGCCGCGCCCGTCCTGATTTTCGAATCCGGCCATGGCTTCAACGAGTAGTGTGGCTTTCTGTGTTTGATCAGGTTTGATTCGCTCGATGATCGGGATAACGACGCGAGCATATATTCCCCAGCCACCTCTGGCATAGTCCGTGAGGGTTGCCAGGAGTTCGGGGAACGTTATTGCTGTTGCTTCCTGAAGCTCTCTAAACGATTTTGCTTTCTTCATGTTTCCTTTCTCTATTATTTCCGTCGTTTACTGCTTTTTTAAGCCGATGCTTTGAAGAAGAACTTGCCATATATGAGATATAGCGGCATCAGCCAGATGGCCGACACGAAGTTCATCAGGTACATCTTATTCGCGATCTCTGTTCCCAGGCCAAGAGCCCTGATCTGGAAAATGGTATACGCGATGAGTGGCGTTACCGTCAAGAAGTACAGCATCAGCGGTTGTAGCTGTTTGGCTACTTTCCATAGATGCAGCACAACTCCCGAGAAACCGCTACCCCCTGGCGATATGACCGCCAACGGGAACACGACGACCCAGCCGGTCCAACCCTCAAGCGCCTTAACAATCTTCGCTTGAAATATTGGCGTGAGTGCCGTACTGAAGCCGATAAGCGGCATTAGAATCGCAATCGTAAAGAAGAATTGCGACGATGTCTTCATCGATCCAGCGACTCCTCTTTCGAAGGCAGTCCTGGTATCGATGACCATCTTGCCTTCTTTCATGATTGACACCGGCGTCTTGTTGAACACATACGCAGCCCAGATGACAAGCAAGAACATTGCCGCCATCGGAACCGTGTTCCATAGAAACGGCTTATCGATCTTGATTGGGTGTTGTCGAAACAACCCAGTCGCGATCAATGCCAATCCAATCAGGACCAACATCATGTTGTTCAGTGCAAACGATTTCATCTTTTTTCTCCTTGGTAATTCACGAATAATCGTGAAGTTTTGGTTTCAATCGTTGGGAAATTCTAGAATCAAACTGACTCAACGAACTTCTGATAGTAGTTTAGCACAAAAGAGCCTTTTTGTCAATGTTTTCCTATATTTTACAAGGGTTTTTGGGCATTTTTGCACTTATTCACAGCGTGCATTGCACCTCTTTATTTGTTATAATATGACCACAAAAAGCCTTATAGCTTCTTTATTTTTTACCTCAAAAAACGACCAAAATGGCCAAAGAAAAAGACACAGAAAAAAAGAGCAAAAAAGCCGCTGAAAAAGACGGTTCTAGTAATTATGATGCCTCCTCAATTACAGTTCTAGAGGGTTTGGACCCTGTGCGTAAGCGTCCTGGTATGTATATTGGTACAACTGGACCAGACGGTTTGCACCACCTTATAACTGAAATATTTGATAACTCACGCGATGAAGCGATGGGTGGTTTTGCAAATGATATTGAAATCGCACTTCTTCCTGGAAATAGAATTCGCGTGACTGATAACGGCCGTGGTATTCCAGTTGATATTCATAAACAAACAAAAGTTTCGGCACTTGAGACTATTATGACGGTTCTCCATGCTGGTGGAAAGTTCGGAGGTGAGACTACTGGATATAAAGTCTCCGGAGGTCTTCACGGTGTCGGTGCGTCTGTGGTAAATGCACTCTCGGTTTATATGAAAGTTGTTGTGCATAAAGAGGGTGGAGTTTACATGCAGGAATATTCCAAAGGCAAGCGCAAGGCGGCCGTCAAGAAAATTGGATCGACGAAACAACATGGAACTATCGTCACTTTCGAACCAGATCCGGAAATTTTTAAGGAAGGTATAAATTTCGAATGGCATCGTGTGGTAGGACATATGCGTCAGCAGGCATACCTTGTGCGTGGCTTACATATAAGTATTATTGACGCGCGTACTCAAGTTCCAACTTTCGGTCAAGACGACGAGATATTCTTTTTGCGAGAAACTGGAGTCGACGCACTTTCTCATACCTTCTTTTTTGAAGGAGGTTTGGTTTCTTTGATTAGGTTTACTAACCAGCTTTTGAAGCCGTCTCACAAGAGTATTTTTTATGTAGAAAAGAAAGTTGAAGGCGTTGAGTCTGTCGAAGTGGCACTTCAGTATGCCGACGATGTCTCATCTCGTATCCTGGCTTTCGCTAACAACATTCACACGCCTGAAGGTGGAACCCATCTTACTGGTTTCAAAACTGCTCTCACCAGAACTTTGAATACTTATGCTAAAAATAACAATCTCGCCAAGGCTAGTGAAGAGAGTTTTACAGGTGATGATGCACTCGAAGGATTGACCGCTGTTATATCTGTAAAGTTGCGTGAGATCCAGTTCGAGGGACAGACAAAAGCTAAACTTGGAAGCATGGAAGCCCAGAGTGCTGTGGCTACTGTTTTTGGTGATGCTTTTGCCGCCTTCCTAGAGGAAAATCCAGAAGAAGCTAGGGCTATAATTGGTAAGGTTATACTGGCTATGAAGGCCCGTAAAGCCGCTAAAGCGGCCAAGGACAGCGTTTTGCGTAAGGGTGCTCTAGAAGGCATGACTTTGCCTGGTAAGCTCGCAGACTGCCAATCTAGCGACCCTGCGGATTCTGAGCTATTTATCGTAGAGGGAGACTCTGCTGGAGGTACTGCTAAGCAAGGACGTGATCGCCGCACACAAGCTATATTGCCTTTGCGTGGAAAGATTTTGAACATTGAACGTGCTCGTCTAGACCGTATGCTTGGTTCTGAACAGATCAAAAATTTGGTGCTGGCACTTGGAACAGCTATTGGTGATACATTTGAAATCGGAAAACTTCGTTATCATAAGATCATATTAGCAACCGATGCCGACGTTGATGGTGCTCACATTCGTACTTTGATTTTGACTTTGCTCTATAGATACTTCAGACCTCTTATCGATGCTGGACATGTTTACATTGCTCAGCCACCTTTGTATAAAGTTAAGAGAGGAAAAGAAATTTTGTATTTCTATGACGACGCATCCAAAACCAAGGCCCTTGGGAAAGACTTTGATGATGCTGTCATGGCAGATGCAGAGGCTGAAGAAGCTGGCATAAAAGAGGCCAAGGATAGTCTTTTGGAAGCTGCCGGTGCTGGGTCTGCTGAAGCCGAAGAAGACGAAAATGAAGGCGGCGCCGAAGTTGCCGGAAAAGGCAAAGCGCCAAAAGTTTCTATTCAGCGCTACAAAGGTCTTGGAGAAATGAACTCAGATGAGCTCTGGGAGACCACTATGGATCCTGAAAAGAGAATTTTGAAACAGGTTGGTATCGAAGATGCTTCAGAGGCTGATAAGGTCTTTGATATGCTGATGGGTGACGATGTGCCAGCCAGAAAATCTTTCATTCAATCAAATGCCAAGTTGGCGACGTTGGATATTTAACTTACTTACTTCATTTGTTAGAATCCAATAGTGAGATTGACGTTCACTATATTTTGTGTTAGGTTGATTTTAGTTAATAGAAAGGAACGATAAATGAAGATCTTCACAATGTGTGTCTTGACGGTTTCGATCCTGGTTATTGGTTGCAATAGAAAATCGCTTGCAGAGAGCGCTCCTGCGCAAGTAGCTCAGGTGCCGGCTCCGCTCGAGTCTGGTTGGTCTGTGACTGGTACCAATCAAAATGATTGTACGATCGTCGCATATCCTGGAGGGACGATTAGTTTCGAGAAAAGTGATGTCTACCAATATGTCGGGAGGATTTCCTATGTCGCCATGTCTAGCGATAAGGTAATCTTGAGGGTGGAGTTTATTGTCAATAATATTCCCAATGCACATCCTCCGGTTTCCTACGAGCTGGAACTGGGACTCGATAAGTCGGTAATTATTTCTTCGTTTTACGGCTTTCAAGATACGAGGTTCAATTACGCGGTTCGTGTCTCACTGGTGAAACTGGATGAAGATGGAGTTGCGACGTTTTCATTGAGTCGCGTCTTGCAAAGGAATGCTGCACCGCCGCCGTAAATTGAGTCGAAAAAACCGAAGGCGTCCTCCCGACGCCTTTTTTCTTTGAGTTTAGAATTAAATCGTCTTCACTTTCAGTCTTGATTGTTTCTTCTTGTCTAACTTTGGTAATTTCAAAATCAATAGGCCGTGTTTCTCGATAGCCTCTGATTCCTCAACATCGATCTCTTCTGGAAGGGCAATCGTGCGGGAGAATGAACCCCAGTAGAGTTCACGCGCAAAATAATCTTCTTCATTGGCTATACGTTCTTCTTCGCGCTTACCACGAATAGTGACTAGGTCGCGAGTTATGGAAACGTCTAGGTCTTCAGGACGCACGCCAGCGATCATGCTTTTTACAACGATCATCTCTGGTGTCTGGTAGACATCTACAGTGAGTTCTCCATCTACATCGGATTCATTTTCCATCCACGAGGTCACATCGGCGTTATCTCCGCGAGGGACTACTTTTTTGTGATGTTTTTCTTCGGGTTGGCTATCTATTTCACTAGCACGAACCGTTCCTGTGAGACGTTCGAAGAATGATTTCTTTTCTTTTGACATAGGATAATTGTAACATGTAAAAACTGCCATATTGTACCAAGGATGTGGACAATTCCGTCCTATATTTCCTTTGGTCTGACCATCTTTATCTCTTCAAATAAGACGATCATTATGACGACAGCTCCCCAGATCCAAGCAAAAACTCGGAGTGTGTTCGTAGTGTCTCCACCTATTACTGATCCTGTTACAGAGATGTTGAACAAAGAGTGTATCGTTATAGCTGCAGCCAATCCTATAATTAAGCCAAAGAATTTAGTGATTTTTTTGCTATAAAATAGATATCCATATATGAATCCTGGGCATACCGTGCTGACTGTGTGTACCAATGTGGCGCCAATGGCGCGCATATTTCCATTGATCAGGCCTTCGACAGCATTACCGTGTGCAAATGGACCCATGACAAACAAGATATTTTCCAAAGCCGCGAATCCTAGTGCGATGGTTATGCAATACATCATGGCGTCTATGGGTTCGTCATTACTTTTCGCATTGAGAGCTACGGTTATCAAAATTATAAATTTTACAATTTCCTCAACGCCAGCTAGAAGGATCCATTGAAGATTGGTATAAGGGATATTTGGGTCTTGGCCATGAAGGACTATGAATCCTTCACATAGTAAGGCTACAATTACAGATACCGCTCCGGCGAAAAAAAGTGAAGATATCAAAGATCTTGGTTCTGGGTTTGCGTCTTCTCTTAGCCAAAAGACTAACCAAATAAGCGGAGGAAGAATACCTGTAAGTATGGCGTACAAGAAATTGATATTCATATTTTGTATGATCAATTATACCAAACTTTTTGTACCATTGGCGTGGATATTGACTGTATGCGGGCTGTTGTTTACGGCTGCAGCCAAGGCGATCATCAAAGCGTTATCTCCAGAAACATGATGGTCTGGTAGAAATATCGGTATGCCGTATTCAGTTGCTGTTTTACTAAATCTTTCACGTAACAAACGATTGGCACTGACTCCACCGCCAACGATAATAGCTTTGGCACTTTGCTCGTCTATAGCACGTCGCAGCTTACTATCCAATGTTTCTGCTACAGAATCCTCAAACTCACGCGCTAGGCCAGCCTTGAAGTCATCTGGTGTAACTAGGCCTGGAACCTTGTCGTAGGTCGGTGCTTTCTTCAAAGCATAGAGAACGGCAGTCTTCAGACCAGAAAAAGAAAAATTACAATCACCGCTGTTAATCATTGGTCTTGGTAGTTTGACCGGTGTGGCAATGTTTTTCTCTCTAGCTTCATATGCCAATCTGGAAACATGAGGACCACCAGGGTAGGGTAACTCTAAAAGGCGAGCCACCTTATCGAAGGCTTCGCCAACCGCATCATCTTTTGTTTGGCCGAGGATGGAGTATTTGAAACCACTTTCTATGTTAACCAATTCCGTATGGCCACCACTTATAAGTAGTGCAACCGCTGGCAGAGGTAATTCTTTTAGTTCTTGCCAGGTTCCATATGGCTTATCCGATTGGAGGAGCGATCCGACGATATGGCCTTCCATGTGGTTTATTGGCACAATTGGAATGTTCCAGAACTTAGAAAGTATGTGCGCGAAATTTATACCAACCCAAAGTGCTGGTTCAAGGCCTGGTCCTTCTGTGACGGCGATCATGTCGATTTTCGGAATCTTCTTCAAGAAGTGAGCATCTCCTATAGTTGCCATAAGATCAGGATTTTTTTCTGCAAAAAGCTTTGTAAGCTCACTTAGTTTAGTTTCGAAATCTTTGTCAGATAGAGTTTTTTGTTGCGGGTTTTTAATGTTGGTGTCAACAATATCGTTCAGTTCCGATTCATTTAAAAGTTTATGCAAAAGTGGTATGAGGTTTTTGCTATGCTCGCGTTTTGCCAGAGTAGGGAAGACGCCACCATAAGCGCTATGTAGTTCAGCCTGTGAATGTACAAGTGAACCAATAATCCTATATTTGAGAGGTGCCACTTTTTCAGGTCTACTGTTTTTTTGTGTGGTTTCTTGTGTCTCTATGAGCGCCAGCGCTGTTTCGTCGCAGGAGGTTTCTATTCCGAGGATAATCATTTTAAATTTATATTAGTGAAGATATCTACGTTTTCCATTTCGTTTAATATTCGCGCCGGCGTTTCTGCCAAAGATCCAGCTTCTGCTCTAATTCTTTGTAGGGCCGAATGCTTTTCTTCTCCAGTTACGATGCCGACAGCATAACGGATTTTTCTCATTAAAGGTAGTGTTGTAGTGACCCTATGTGTAAATGGGTTTTTGCCGGTGGCATCGTATTCAACTATAAGTTTATCCTTGTTTTCGAATAGTTCGGCAAATTTTTGTGGGTTTTCTGGAAAGGGCATTATGCCTGAGGTGTGTCCGTCTGGACCAATACCGACAGTAGCGATTATCGGAACTTTTATTTCAGACAAAGATTTATAGAATCTGTCTGCTAATTGAGCAGCACTTTCATTATTTATAATTCTTGTATCGATGATGGTTGCGCCAGATGATACGATTTTTTTATAACAAGAAGTTTGAGTGAGTTGTGCAAAGTTATTTATTTGAGGATCAGATGAATATCTCTCGTCTAGGACTCCGACGGTACACTTTTTACCAAATAATTTTAGGTCTACCACATCACACAGTATTGTCAGTATGGATAAAGCAGAGCCACCAGAAAATAGCAGACAAAAGCCGTCTTTTTGTAAAGAAAGTTGTTTACTCAATGCTGTTGCGGCTTTTTTAGCCAGCACCTCCGTTGATGCATCTTTGATAGTATCTATTCTCATTGTGCGCGATACAGGATTCGAACCTGTGACCTACCCCACGTCAAGGGGTCGCTCTACCAACTGAGCTAACCGCGCGATTATTGCTACTCCTTTGCAACGTCATTAATATAGCAGAAAATAGAAAAAAATCTATGCCTTACTATCATGTTATAAGCTGGGTTAATATATGGAAAAATTTGGCACTAATATATATGAGTCACGAGATTTGGATAAATAAAAAACAACCCCGACAGACTTAGTGGGAGTTGTTTGTGGCAAACACTTATGAGTGTACACAAAGCTATATAAGTGAGCCTTCAGGATTCGTCTTCAAAGGATCAAACACTATTGCTTCGCGATCAAGGTGTCCCTTGAAGCTTTTGATAGAGAGCTCATCCTCTCCTATAACTGGAGCCAGCATAGCACGCAACATATTTCAACAGTTAATAAAAGGTGCTTGCCAAAACAACTAGTAGTGCTAAATTATTGGTATGGAAAATCCGAATATCGACACAACGGCTGGTCAAATAGGTGTTGATGATGAACCGGCGAAACTGGAGAGTTGGAAATTGGAGGATTTAGAAGAGCCGATAGAAAACATTGTTGCTGAGCTTAGATATCAAATAGAAAATGGTAGTTATAAATATATAATTGGCGACGATGCATCTGGCAGGTTGCCGGCCATTATATTCTGGGATTTTCTCAAGAAAGTTTACAAGGATAAAGGTTTGAAAAATCCGGAGTTGTATTTTATAGCTGGATCTGGTGCTGGTATTGATTCAAACATCCAATCTGAGAAACGGGATGCGTTGAGAGATTATATTCAACCGCTAAGCAAAGAAGAAGATGGTCGGGTTCTTGTCGTTACGGACACACTAAACTCGGGAAGCAGCCTACAACCGCTGACAGATATACTTACGGAACGTGGTATAAAATACGATGTTGTCACCATTGGGTATATTCATGGTAAAAAAATTCCAGAATTACAAAAGAAACTTGGCAGTGAAATTCACTTCGGGTCACACATTACTCCAGAAGTGTACGGCAAGAATTATATGTCAGGAGTCGAAAAAAGGAGAAAAGAAGTTTTGGCGACAGTATCTCCGGACAGAGAACAAGAATCAGTCAGTAACTCAAGGCGAGACGCGAAGGTCATAGCAGATCGTGTATTCAAAAAATACAAAGAAGCTGGTGATCAAACACCTTAATCTGTTAAAATATTTATTTACTTCGGTGGTTTGAAACTATCTGTAAAATGTTTTGATAAGGCAGCATTCTTCTCTTCCTTTTCTGAATCGTCAACAATCTGTTGCCATTCATCTGCCGTAGAATACCGTTCATCAACCCTTACCTCTGCATCATCCTTAAACTTGTTTATATTGATAGAAGGGTGTAGTGCAACAGCGGAAATGGTACCAGGAGTCCTCGGTATTGTCTCATCTACGAGAGCGGCTATGTCTTCTGGGTTAATGTAAAATGAATACACCATATCACCAGGTTTCAAACAGCGTTTAATTATCACTGAGAATCCATTTTCAAACATAAAATCCGTAGGGTCGTTATCTACACGATCAACGCCACCTGTTGGAAAAATCACAACAAGTCCGCCGTTGTCTATGTGGTCCTTGATCGATCTCAAAAAAGCCAGAGCCTGCGTTGGGTCATTGGTCGCTTTGATCAAGTACTCTTCTCCTATGGATGGGGCAAAATACTTAAAGTTTGATTCACTAGCGATTATTTTTACGTCTTTTCTTTTGAGAGCGTTAAGTATAAGAAATGTATCATAGTATCCGGGGTGATTGGCGACAACGATACCAGCTTCAGTATTTAGCCTTTTTCTGTCTTCTTCAAATGTTTCTGAGTTACCCTCATTTGTATAGACAGGCGTTATCTTTGCTGCATCCAAAACCTTTTTACCAACAGCCTCGAGGCCGCCTTCATTTACAGAGTCTTTGAGGCCACTTAAAGCCTCTGCATAAACAATCTTTTTGAATCCTTCCATGAGATGATTATATCAGAATTTAATGTAGCTAAAGATAGCCATGAGTTGTCGTTAATAATCTTAACTTTGCTTTAATTCAAGGATTCCGCAAATTCCGGTAAGTGAGAACCTATAAGGACGGCATCAGCCCCGCTATGAATATCCGCAACGGTTTTGATGTTACTTGCTTGGCATAACCAGCCTTTGAATATTTGCTGAGCTTGTTCAAAAGTCTCTTTTTTCATCATGCCATCTGCTAGATCTCGACTGTTCCAGACGACCATCAGATTTTCTGGGATGGTTTTTAATTCGGTCAAAGTCAAGGGCTCGGTCATACACTTGTCTTGGTAAATCGTTGGAATACGGCCAACTACAAGGACAAAATCAGCACCAGCGCTGATGGCTTCCTGTATCTCATCATCAGATGCATGAATTCCTTTTGCCAGGATAGGCTTCTTTGTCAGAGATTTTGCTTTTTTGATTAGCTCGAATGAACCACCCCAGCGCGGATCAGTGTGGATAGATATGATATCACCGACTTTATTTGCAATCACAAATAACTCATCCCAACTTTTTGTAGATTTGAAACCAAAAGGGGATTGTGTTTTTACTTCTGCGATAATCTGGGTGTTTTTGTACATAATTAGTTCTTGGTGGGGAATTTGTAATTCTTTC
>CAIQCA010000091.1 GCA_903870235.1 uncultured bacterium | reverse complement strand
TGCGTCTACCAATTCCGCCATCCCGGCTTAGGTCAAAGTTTATATCAAAAAACAAAAATCCGCCAGCGATAACTTCGCCTGGCGGATTCTAGATCTTTTTCAGAAGATCTCGGATGATTTCATCTTGTTCTGTTTTTGAGGTGCAAAGCGTGCCACGGGGACCACCTGCTTTGACGATGCTTGGTGCCGCAAAATGAACAATTCTGAAATATCCACTGCTTTCTTCACCATTTTTAACATTCCGCAATCGGGAAAGTGTCTCGATTATAGCCCTCAAAGCTTCTTCAGGGTGAAGTCGGATGAGGGTGTACACAGCCTTGATCTGATCGTCGCCGATTTCTTCGGCCGCGACTCCAGCTGCAACTTCTCCTACAACATCTGGTGGATTTTTAACCATTTACTTTAGCCCTTTCATTTTCTAGGAGAACCGTAACATTAAATATGTTGCTTTGTCAAGGGGGCCTAGACAAGACGAAAAACCGTATTACCCACATCTTTTTTGATTAAAAATACAGTCAAAAAATGTTATGATACTCGCATGTCCATCGCATTTATCAATGACGCAATTTTTTGGATTGAACTGGAAAAGATTCATCCCAATCCATATCAACCACGTCGTGAATTTGATGAGTTCAAACTCAAAGATTTGGCCGAATCTATCCGCATGTACGGTATTCTGCAGCCGTTGGTTGTGACACGCAAAGAGGTTTATCATGAGCACGGCGGTATGTCTGTCGAATACGAGCTTATCTCTGGCGAACGCCGTTTGCGCGCTTCGAAATTGGCAGGACTCTCACAAGTTCCGGTTTTGATCCGTAATGGTGAGGAAGATGCACAGCTCAAATTGGAGATGGCGATCATCGAGAACCTTCAACGTGAAGACTTGAATGCTGTCGATCGTGCACGTTCCTTCGAGCGTTTGTCGAAAGAGTTTGGATTGAAGCAGGCCCAGATCGCTGACAAGGTCGGCAAGAGCCGTGAGTATGTCTCCAACTCTATGCGTATACTTTCTTTGCCTGAAGACATGATCACTGCACTTCAAGAAGGAAAAATTTCAGAAGGGCATACTCGTCCGCTTCTCATGCTTGTCGATAGACCTGACGAGCAGATTGTTTTGTTCAAGGAGATTATGACGAAGAAACTCACTGTCCGTGAAGCGGAGTCTCTTTCACGTCGTGTCGCTACAGAGCGCATTCGCAACAAAGATAAATACCTTGATCCTCAGATCATGGAAATGGAACGCAACTTTACTGAATCTCTCGGTACTCGCGTACGTATCGAAAAAGGTAAAGAAGGTGGCAAAGTCACAATCGATTTCTTTAGTCCAGATGATTTGCGCGGCCTTTTGGAAAAATTGAATGGAACAGCGACTTCAACTGCAACAGTGACGACAGCTTCAGCTTCAGTAGTTGCGCCGGCGACACCCGGATCAGCAGCCCCTGTTACCCCAGAGATTCCAGTCGCAAATGTGGCAAACATTCCACCGATCGATGATCGTGCACCAGAAGATATCAAAAAAGAAGAGAATGAGGATTTGTATTCCTTGAAGAATTTCTCGGTATAAATATATCGAATAAAAAACCGCCTATTAAAGGCGATTTTTTTATGTTATTTAATTTTTCTCCAGAGTATAATCCAGCGTCTTTTTGTCTAAATTTGCGCTTACAACTTTGAAAGTGACTTTATCGCCGAGAGTGAATTTTTCTTTGGTTCTCTCGCCAACTATTGAGTAAGTCTTTTCATTAAAGATATAGTAATCATTCCCCAAATTTCTGATATTGATCATACCTTCACATTTTGTCTCGATTTCTTCCACATAGATGCCCCATTGAGTTACACCGGAAATGGTGCCAGAGAATTTCTGACCGACACGAGTACTCATGTATTCTACTTGCTTAAGCTTCTTGGAAGCGCGTTCAGCCTCAGCGGCGTTGATTTCGCGCGCGGTAGAGCTTTCAGCGATGCGCTGGAAGGTCACAGCATCTCGGTCACCAAACGCCTCATTATTTAGGTGTTTGGCCAAGACACGGTGTACCAGAAGATCTGGGTAGCGTCTGATCGGGGAAGTAAAGTGAGTATAGAAGGGAAAAGCCAAACCGAAGTGACCAATATTCTTCGTAGAATAGATAGCTTTCTGCATTGAGCGTATAGCCGCTGTGCGGATCAGAGACTCGTGAGGAGTATTCTCGATTTGTCCTAAGAGGTGATTGAGGTCATGAGCAGTCACGATTCCACCTTTGGAACGCAATTCATAACCGAGAGCCTTAACGAAGGTTGTCAGATTGATAATCTTATCCTTATCGGGTGTGTCGTGTATGCGATATATAGCACCAGTGTCGCGAGTCCCTTTTCTTTTTATGGAATCAAAAATATATTTTGCTACCTCTTTGTTAGCCAGCAACATATATTCCTCGATCAACTTGTGTGTATCGAGGCGATCAACTTTGTAGACACCGATAGGATTACCATTTTTGTCCAGACGGAATTTGATCTCATCCTGAGCAAATTCTATAGCTCCTTTGGAGAATTTCTCTTTTTGTAATATCTTGGCGAGACGATTGAGTGTCACCAAATCATCGTGGTATTTCATACCAGCTTCAGCTGAAGCTGTAGTCTGAATATTTCTCGAGTATTTCTCGACATTCTTTGCGTTGCCATCGATAACTGCCTGTGCCGTCTCATAGGTGAAGCGATGATCTGAATTCATGACCGTTCGTCCAAACCATCTCGATTGTATGCGAGCTTTGTCGTCCATGATGAAGATTGCGGAAAAACTAAGTTTGTCTTCATGAGGGTTTAAGCTACAGACGTCATTGGAGAGAACTTCTGGCAACATGGGAATAGTTCGGTCTACTAGGTATATCGAACAACCACGCTTCACGGCTTCTTTATCGAGTTCGGTGCCTTCTACAACGTAGTGAGAAACGTCAGCGATATGAACACCGATCTCATAGAGTTGACCGGATTTTTGGCCGTTTTTTGGATCGGTCTTCGTATCGGAAATTTTCTTAAATGAAATTGCATCGTCAAAATCTTTGGCATCGAATGGATCTATTGTGAAAGTCAGAGTGTTTCTTATATCGCGGCGCTTTCGGATCTCGTCTGCAGAAATAGCTTTGTTGTACATTATGACTTCAGCATCTTTTTCTACACCGGCAGGGAAGCCGACTTCAAATCCTTTTTCTAGAACGATCGATTCCATCTCCACATCGTTTACACCTTTCTTGCCGAGGATTTTGATTATTTTACCAACAGGATTTTTCTGTGGGTCAGTCCAGGGAAGTATCTGAGTATAGACTTTCAGGTCTTTTTCTAGCTTTTGGCCGCCAGAAACAAGGATGTTGGTATACATCTTCTTGTCATCTGGAATTACAAATACATTTCCATCGACTACGTCAATAGTTCCGACAAAAGTATTTTTTGCTCGATTTATAACTTTTGTGACTTCGCCGACTGTTTCTTTTCCATTTCTCCCATGCTTTTCATGAGTTGCAACTTCCACAGTATCACCATTGAGAGCGGTATTCAGGAATCCTGGCTCTATATATATGGAATTACGGTCAGCTTTACTAGAAGACTTCGGTAATAGGTCTATATATCCAGCCCCTTTTGCAGTGGTGGAGATTACTCCAACTATGGTTTTTGCTATGCTTGCACGGCCGGCGGGGTTTGCCGGGCGCTTATTTTGTTGTTTATTTCTCACTTGATTTTTATTTTTCTGTTGATTTTTCATCGGTTTTTTTCTTAAATCTACCACCTCTAGCTTGTTTTGGAATTGCGAGCATTTCCAAAGCTCTTTCAAGAGTTATTTCGTAGACATCATCTGGGAATTTGATTGAACGATAATTTCCGTCAGACACGACATATGGACCGAAGCGACCAGCGGAAGATATGACGTCTTTACCAGTTTTCGGATCTACTCCGAGAGTGCGTGGTAGGCTTAAATATTTCAAGGCGTCGGCGACGGTCACTTTCGATGGATCCATGGTTTTTGGTATGGAGGCCATCTTGGGTTTAACAATTACCACGGCTGGTTCAGCGGGTTTTTCTTGTTGAAGCGCGGTGTCTGTCTCTTTTGTTTCCTTAGTCTTTTGGGGTTTCTTCGTTTTCTTGGCGGCCTTTGGTGGTTTTACTCCATGTTGAACATATGGACCAAATCTGCCATTGAGCACGAAGATAGGAAGACCTGTTTCTGGGTGCATTCCGATTGGCTCATCCTTTTTGAATTCGGTACCATCTATACTGAGGGCACCATCACAATCTGGGTAACGTGAACAGGAGATGAATTTGCCACCGCGACCTAGTTTGATTTCCATGGCACTACCACATTTTGGACATTTGAATTTGTCGTCAGCCTTACCGAGGTTGGTGGCTTTGGCGATCTTTTCTTTTGACTTTACGTCTTTATGAAATGGTCCGTAGAAAGTTTTAAGAGTTTTGGTGTATTCACGAGTTCCATTGGCTATTTCATCTAGTTCGTTTTCCATCTCAGCCGTGAATGTATCGCTGATATAAGTAGGAAAATATTCTTCCAGGAAAGAAGAAACAACATCGCCAGTGTCTGTTGGTTTAAGTGAGCGGCCTTCTTTCTCCACATAGCCACGTTCCTCGATAGTCCTGCAAATAGAGGCATAAGTAGAAGGCCTGCCGATGCCACGTTTCTCTAGTTCCTTGATCAAACCAGCTTCTGTATAACGGGCTGGTGGTTGGGTTTGT
>CAIQCA010000090.1 GCA_903870235.1 uncultured bacterium | reverse complement strand
TTCTGTTTTATCTTCAATATCAGAAAAACGTGTATACAAACGTGACTCTACAGCATCTATGCGCTCCTCAAGTCTCTCGAAACTTCTGGCGATAGACACCGCTACATCATCATTGTTTTTGAAGATGAGACTCTCAATCAACTCAATATCTTTTTGTTCTAATGTCATTTTAATAATAGTTAAATGTAAAAACTAAAGTCTACAAAAACTAAAATTTAATTAATAATCTTAACGACATAAATATCATAAAGTGACCAGGTAAAATTTATAACAAAATATTATGAAGATCCGCTCAAAAAATTTCAAATTTTGACAAAAAATTGAAAACGAAACTTCATTTCTCTCCACAGAATATCCCCTTTTATGACATAGATAAACGCATTGCAGAAACCCCATAGGTGCGTGTTAGAATGCTCCCATGAATCAGGCGTCTCCGTATTTCAAAACAAAGGATCTAAAAATCCCCCCACAAAATCTAGAAGCTGAAAAAGCTCTTTTAGGATCCATAATGATACGAAGCGAAGTCATGCACGATATCGTCGATCTCATAAGAGAAGAATCCTTTTACACAACCACTCACAAGGTTATCTGGGGTGTTCTCTTCGAATTACACAGCAAAAGCACTCCAATCGACCTCTTGTCCGTATCAGCCAGACTCAAAGAAAAGAGTCAACTCGATCAAGCTGGCGGCATGTCATATTTGACTGAACTCATAAACGTCGTACCTTCATCTACGAATGCAAACCATTACGCAGAAATAGTAGAAAAGAAACATGTCATGCGCGACCTCTTGCGCGCCGCCGAGAGAATCACCGGACTCGGTTACGATGAGGAGGCTGATCTGCATGAGATGCTTGAAAAAGCCGAGAAGGAACTTTACGCCGTCACAAACAAAACCGGCTCGCACAAATTTATCGCTCTCAAAGATACTTTACACGAGGCTTGGGATCGTTTTGAACATTTGTCCAAGACTACTGGAGAACTCCGAGGAGTACCGACTGGTTTTGCTGACCTCGACAACAAATTGGCTGGATTCCAGAAATCCGATCTTATCATTTTGGCTGCTCGACCATCTATGGGTAAGACTTCCCTAGCTCTGGATATTGCTAGAAAAGCAGCCGTAAATCACAAGGTTCCAGTAGCTATTTTTTCACTAGAAATGAGCTCGCAACAACTCGTAGATCGCATGCTGGCCGCTGAATCCCAGGTCGACTCATGGAAACTCCGCACCGGTCATAATCTATCTGTAGAACACGATTTTAAGGCCATTGGAGACGCTATAGGACGTCTTTCGGAAGCTCCGATATACATCGATGACCAAGCCGGCAACAATATCCTGAAAATGCGTGCCGTAGCTCGCCGACTGAAAAACGAGAAGGGTCTTGGCCTTATAATTATCGATTATCTTCAGCTCATGGTTCCAACCAATGCTCGTGCCAATGACAACCTTGTTCAGCAAGTCACCGAGATCTCGCGTTCACTCAAGACCTTGGCTCGCGAACTAGATGTACCGGTTTTGGCCCTGTCACAGCTCTCACGTGCTGTCGAACAACGTGGTGGTAAGCCTCGCCTATCCGACCTGCGTGATTCCGGTTCTATCGAACAAGATGCTGACGTGGTCATGTTCATTCACCGCGAGAGTGATCAAGATGCTGGTGGTCGTAAACAAGAGGCCGAAATTCTTATTGAAAAGCATCGTAATGGTCC
>CAIQCA010000089.1 GCA_903870235.1 uncultured bacterium | reverse complement strand
TTGCGCGCATAGCTCAGTTGGTAGAGCACACCACTGATACTGGTGGGGTCCTAGGTTCGAATCCTAGTGCGCGCACAAAGTCAGTGTTTAGATGACATCCTTGCGCGCACAGATATATAGTTAAAATACGAGCTTGGGTTATGTTATAATATCTTCATGAATAACAAAACTAAGATCATCATGGCAGTTTCTCTGCCGGTTCTTGTAATTATTGTGATATCTGTAGCCGTTCTTTGGCCAAAGATATTTTTTCATCCAAAATATGACTTTATCTATACGATAGATTCTGTGTGCCCAAATTACGGGTGTGACTATAATTATAATTGGTCAGGATGGTCTCCATACACCGTTCAGTCTGGACAAATAACCAAATCGGATACGCCTCCGTTATCGAAGGGATTGATGATGCAACAACAAGCCGATACAACACAAGTCCAAGTCAAACCAGTTAGTCCGGTCTATCCAGCAATTTATCGTTACTATGTCGCTTCAGATACATTTGAGAAGATCTCTTTTGAAGAGGCAAGTAGATTGGTTCTTACAGACGCTGGTTCAGCGCCAGACGGCTGTGTAGTCGTGAATGGTGGTTATAATAACGGAGGTGTATTTATCGATATCTTCGGCGGCAGATCAAGTGAATATGGTTATTACATAAAAAATGGTTCGTTTTCAAAACAGATTGTTGTCCAGAACGCATCTGAGCCTTACTATTACAACTCCAACTTCCACTTAGTTGGTTGGGTTAAATAAAATTTATGAATAAACAAGAACTATTATCATTGTTGGCGATTTCTCTGAAAGATGGGACAGTAACTCCAACCGAAGTAATGTCTGTTGTTAAGGTTCCAGAGGCCGAGAGTAAGACTACTCTTTCTGCCACGGCGATACTTTATACTATTGGGGGTATTATCATGCTTATAGGTGTAGGGACACTCTTATTCCGTTTCTGGTCAGATTTGGCTAGTCCTGTTCGTATCCTACTTACACTTGGTATTGGTTTGGCTGCTTACATAACTGCCGCTATTATCCGTTCCGACAAGACCACGACTGGATTGGTCATGATCATGGAAACTTTGAGCGGAGTTCTGATACCAGTTGGAGCCTTTGTGTTGGTTCATGAAATGGGGGTTCTGGATCTGACGATTGGTTGGAATACTTCAGTACTTCTCATCCTGGCTATGTTCTTCATCTTCTCATTTGTATTGTTCCGTTCGGTTATATTTTCTTTGTTCTCAATTATCTTCACCACAGCAACCTTGTATGCCTTTATCGGATATATGCTTTCCAATACTCCATCTGTAGATATGGGGAATGCTTATAAGTATTTGACTCTCGCGGTTGGTGTCAGTTTCTTGCTTCTTGCTTCGTACGTGAAAACTACTTCTAGCAAAGCTTTAACAGGTTTTTTGAATACATTTGGTATTGGTGGGATCCTTGGCGCTTTGCTGGTACTCGGTGACTTCAAGCCCAATCAGAACGTAGTCTGGGAATTGATCGGGATTGTGGCGCTACTTGGTGGTTTGTATTTGGCTCGCAAGGTACAAAGTTCGGCTATCCTTAGAACAACAGCCTTTTTCATCTTCATTTATATTGGCAAATTTACTGCTGAATATTTTGCTGATAGCATGGGATGGCCGATTGCTCTTATGTTTGGAGGTATAGTGCTTATTGCAGTTGGTTATGGACTTGTCGTATTTAATAAACGTTCTATTAATAAATTAGAAGTAAAGTAAAATGAATCTAGGAAAAAAGACAAAGATAGTTTGCACGATTGGTCCTGCTACAGAAAATCATGACCACCTAACACAGTTAGTAAACGCTGGGATGAATGTAATGCGCCTGAACTTTTCGCATGGTTCTTTCGATGAACATCAGCTTCGCGTTGATGAGATTCGTAAAGTCATGAAGAAAACAGGAAAGACTGTGGCTATCTTACAAGATCTTTGTGGACCGAAGATTCGTATCGGTAATTTCAGAGATGGAACTATCACTCTTCATGAAGGCAAGACGTTCACTTTGACTACAGATGAGATAGAGGGTACAGAGCAGCGAGTACACGTGAATTATCCTGCTTTACCACTTGAGGTTAAACCCGGAACCTATATTCTTTTGCATGACGGTGCCAAGAAGCTCAAGGTCAAAGAGGTAAAGGGTAATGACATTATCACAGAGGTTATCATGGGAGGGCACCTGTCTGGTCACAAAGGTGTCAATGTCCCAGGTGCGCATTTGTCAGTCAATTCTCTTACAGAGAAAGATCGAGCTGATTTGGAATTTGGAATAAAAAATAAAGTAGATTTCGTGGCACTTTCTTTTGTGCGTAAAGCTTCCGATATCACTGAACTCCGTGAGATCATGAGAAAACGAGGTTTGAATGCGAAGATTATTGCGAAAATAGAGACACCGGAGGCTGTCGAGGATTTCGATAACATCTTAAAAGAAACCGATGGCGTTATGGTGGCCAGGGGAGATTTAGCTATAGAGATTCCCGCTGAAGAAGTCCCTCTGGTTCAGAAGATGCTCATCCAGAAATGTAACACAATTGGTAAGCCTGTTATTACGGCCACTCAGATGCTTGAGTCTATGATCAAAAATCCGGTCCCGACTCGCGCCGAAGTTTCCGATATCGCCAATGCTATTATCGATGGTACAGACGCTATCATGCTTTCTGAAGAGACTACTCTTGGATCTTATCCAGTTGAAGCTGTGAAGATCATGACTCGTATCGCCAAGCGCGTAGAAAAAGAAGTTTACACTCGTGACACTATCGCTGAATACGGAGACTCGCACGGAGTCACAGACGTAGTCTCACAAACCGCTGTTCGTACTGCACATGCTATCGGCGCCTCACTCATAATCGCTTTGACTCGTGGTGGCTACACTGCTCGCATGATTGCTCGTTATCGACCCGCAGAACGTATTTTGGCCTTGACCGATAACCCAGAAAACATGGCCAGCATGATGCTTTCTTTTGGTTGTTATCCTATGACCGTACCGACCTTCAACGCGGTTTATGAAATTATGGATGTTGTTCGTGCCACTGCTATAGAAAATGGTGTTGGTAAAAAGGGAGATAAGGTTGTCATTGTCGCCGGTATGCCTTTCGGAAAATCTAGTGAGACGAATATGATTTTGGTGGAGACGTTGTAAATAAAAAAAGAGAAGCGGAGCTTCTCTTTGGGTAACATTTCTCTGTGTAGCCGATTGGATGCGAGCTAAGCTGGTACGATTTCGCATTGCTCGTTGGTTGTGTAAACTCCATTGAGCAGAGTATTCCAATTGCAAGCAATATGCTCGGCGATCTGGAGGGCACCTTTGGCGTAGGGGACGCGGCCGTCAATCTTGGTTGAAAATCCAAACCTGACGCCATTGACTTCAAGTTCGATCCAATGATACCCGTGACCATCAAGTGCTTCTGGATTTACTCCTAAAGCGATTTGGGTTTCAGGGTCTCTTACGGATTCGATCATGGATTCTGGCATACCGAGAACCCTTGCCATAGCCACTGCTGTGCCAGGTACAGACTTTTTTGTCGATTGGTGCGACTCCATGATACGTGCCACTTTAACCTGTTCACGTGGTGCGAGACCCCAAGCAATCCGCGGCAGGTTTTTGATGAAGGCCAACATCGGCAAAGCAAAATTCGGGGTTTTGACGATTGGGCATCCTGGATTCTGGGGAATCAACTTATCCTGGCCTGTTGAACCATGAAGAATCGTCGGAGCATTTTCTGCCCCAAGCTTGGTGCAGTACTCGATAATGTCCGGCAACTCACGGCCGCTTCCGACATGAATCAGAACTGTCTCATCAGGCTTGCTTTGGAGCTTGTAGTCCTTGCTCCAACGACTGAATGGAACATTCTGTGCCTGGCATTCATCGGCTATCGCTGTAGCCATTTTTCCACATCCTGCAATGATAATATGCATTCCTATCTCCTATTTGTTTGGGAACATTTAGGCGTACACTACACCGGAATATTAATTTGTCAATTTTATCTTATTAAATTAATTTGCCAGAATTTCACAATTAATTCATCACATTTTCATTTCCAGTCGTTATTATTGTCCACGTGCAGACATACACCATTCGTTCGGGTGAGCGGTATCTCGACCGGCCTCTGCGTGAGTATAAACTCACGATCAAGGACTTGCCTCCGGAAGGGAAACCGCGTGAAAAATTATTGACTCAAGGTCCTGATGCTTTAAATATCAAGGAACTTTTGAGTATAGTTTTGATGACTGGTACAACCAAGGAAGATGTCAGATCGATGTCGGATCGACTTATTCGTGATTATGGAGAAAAAAGTATTTTGGCTGAGAAAGATGCCAAGAAACTTTCGAAAGATATGAATATCCCGATTGTGAAGGCTTGTGTTATCGTAGCGATTGGTGAACTTGGTCGTCGTTTTTATGATCGTGATCAGTCGGGTTTCGCGGTTATAAGAAATGCAAAAGATGTATGGAGTTATTTGCAAGATATGCGCGGTTTGCCGAAGGAACATTTACGCGGTCTTTATTTGAATAGTCATAACCATATCATTCGTGATGAAGTGATCTCTATTGGCATAGTGAACGCCAACATGATTCATCCACGCGAAGTTTTTCGTCCAGCTATTGAGTGTAATGCCGCCGCAATTGTTGTTGCACACAACCATCCATCTGGTG
>CAIQCA010000088.1 GCA_903870235.1 uncultured bacterium | reverse complement strand
CGAGCGCAGATGATACTATTATCAGCCGAGAAAGGTCTCAACTCGGAAGAGATAGCCGATATCGTACGAGAGAGTTCCGTCACGGTTTTGCGATGGATCCATCGATATCTTGCTGAGGGCATTCAGGGCCTGATGGATGCACCAAGAGCCGGACGAAATTCTACTGTCACAGAAAAATATCGAGATCGTTTACTTGAAGTTGTTCGAAGGCGCCCCAGGAGCTTGGATTTAGAGTACTCCATGTGGACTTTGCAGCGCTTGGCCGATTTTATGACCGAAGACATTGGTATACGTGTTTCTACAGAAACTGTCCGTCGCGTACTTGCCAAAGAAGGAATTGTGTTCAGCCGTCCACAGCACACAATTACAAGCCCGGATCCAGATTATCAGGTCAAAAAAAGACGATTGAAGAAACCAGAGACCATCTGAAGTCAGGCGATGTCTTATATTACGCGGACGAATTCAACATAAGTTGGCTACCCACATTGCGGGCTATGTGGAGTCCAAAAGGTCAACAAGTGATGATTTCAACACCTGGTCAACCAAAAGCACACTATGGTCTGGGTGCAGTCAATTATCACAGCGGTGAAACGGTGGTCCTTATTCGACGCAGAAAACGCCGATCAGAAGTGGCTGAACTGCTGCAAGCGTTGGTTGATAAGCATCCGACAGGAACAATTTATGTGGTCTGGGACAATGCGAGTACGCATCAAGATGATGAAATCGAGATTGTTGTTCGTGCCGCAGCCGGTCGCTTGATTTTGCTCTACTTGCCAACTTATAGTCCCTGGCTAAACCCGATTGAGATGTTATGGCGCCATTTTCGGCGTGAAGTAACTCATTGTGAAATCTTTGAAACGGTGAAACTCTTGATTGAAGCATCTTATCGCTTTTTTGAGCGTCACAACCAGGACCCAAAAGGTGTCTTGTCTATCATCGGTGCTCATCTTTCATGATTTTCGTGTTTGTACTTAGATAACCTGCTATACTATTACTGATCGACTCTATAAAGCTTCATCCCCTAGAACGTAGCACAAGTAATTATCCTTTTTCTTGGCGGTGTCTTTATGGTCGATTTTTTGTTTCTATATCTGGTCTTAATAACAAATCCCCTTGTTATATGTATCCTGTCATTCGTGGCAGCAATAAGTTTCCTCACAAACTCTACAATGCGATTGTTTGTAAGGATGCCAATGGCGATTATCTTGAGCTATTTCGCATTGGTGTACTTGTCAATTTTTCTTGCAGATAATCTGGTCAATAACCTTATTGTTGTAAGAATCGGCTTGATTTTCCTTCTCACGAATATTGCTGTCGATAATCTGTTGTGGACATATTACTTTAAAAAGAAGATTGAACAATTTACACCGTACAACAGACGAGCGGGGGATAAGTAATAAAGATGGAGATAAATCAAATACTCTCTGTGGTCTTTGGAGGATTCGCCGCTTCGCTCGGTGGAATCCTCACTTTGTTTTATCAAATGAGAAAACTCCAGCAAGACAAGATCAAAGATGACCAGGATAGAAAGGATGGCCAGCCCGAGCGCGATGCGAATGCGGCTAAAGTCCTTGGGGATGCTCTCTCCAGCGTTGTTGAATCTTTGCGGGGTGAGATCAAAGAAGTTAGATGCCAACTCGCAGAAGCCAACATCAAGATTGAGCTTCTTACGAACGTGGTAAGTGAGTATTCAAAGGGTATCGATATGCTGATTGATCAGCTCAAAAGTAAAGACGAAATCCCCGTATTCACCAAAAAGACTCACTCGCCCAAACCAAGTGAGAACGTATAGCGGCTGACGGAAAATGATAAGTTTTTATCTGTGGCGATCACTATTCTTGGAATAATTCATAAAAGGCAAAAATCATGGCTGATTTTGACTCTCTTACATCGGACGTAGCCGCACTTGCCGCAAGTGTTGCGGCACTTCAATCAACAGTCGATTCCCTGACAACTGCGGTTGGCATAATTGATTCTGAACTCATGACTCAAATGGGTGTCGTCGAAGGCCAAATATCCACCCTTAATCAAGATATTGACATTCGCTTGAATGATTTGACTCAAACTTTAGAAACTTATGGGGATAACGCTGTCAATGCCATAAATTCATCCATTAATTCAGCTGTAAGTGGTATTTCTATCCCACAGTATCCAAACGACTACCTGAGTTCAAGTGATTCTCGCTTGAATTATTTGGATGCCCCGGTCAGTGCAATTCCAACTAATCCAGTATTGAATAGTGATGGAAGATTAGATTACTTAGATACTCAAGTTTCAAACGTTGTTTCTGCCGTAAATGGTATCTATTTTCCAAATGATTATCTAAAT
>CAIQCA010000087.1 GCA_903870235.1 uncultured bacterium | reverse complement strand
TATAACGGGCTGGTGGTTGGGTTTGTTTCTCGAGTGAATCGATAGAGATAAGTTTGAGAGGCTCATCTTTTTTGCAATTTGGTAAAGTAACCTCTTCACCATTTGACTCCGGATCAGCTTTTAGCCAACCATCAAAAATTATACGTGATCCATTGGCAGTAAAATCCGGTATGGGTTTCTGGGAGCTGGTTGCCGCGTCTTTCGTAGAGACATTGGCGATGATTTTTGTACGTGCAACCTTGGCATCAGTCATCTGTGAAGCGACGGCGCGTGCCCAAATCAATCTATAAAGCTTTTTCTGTTCATCATTGAAACCGGCAGACTCAACATTGGCGTGTGTAGGACGAATAGCCTCATGAGCTTCTTGAGCATTTTTACTTTTGGTGGCGTAAGTTCGTGGAGTGAGATATTCTTTGCCATACTCTTTTTCAATCACCCCAAAAATTTGTTCGAGCGCTTGTTTACCAAGATTGGTCGAATCTGTACGCATATAGGTGATATGTCCGGATTCGTAGAGCTTCTGGGCGATACCCATGGTTCGTGAAGGTGAAAAGCCTAGTCGTGAACTAGCAGTTTGTTGCAAGGTTGAAGTTATAAATGGAGCGCGTGGTGATCTCTTTTGCTCGGACTCCTCAATGTCGATAACTTTCCAATCAGATTTCTTGGCGATTTCCAGTATACGATCAACTTCCTTTTTATCTCGAGGTTCTTCAGTACAGGTAAGAGTGAGATTTTGGTTCTGGGCGCCGCCGGTTTTAGTTTCCTTATCACCAGTCTTTCTGGTACCAGCCGTGTTCCATTGACCTTCGATAGTCCAAAAAGTTTCAGGGATGAAAGCTCGAATTTCACGTTCTCGTTCCATTATTATACGTAAGGCTGGCGACTGGACACGTCCAGCTGAAAGTCCATAACGAACCTTTTTCCAGACCAAACCCGAAAGATCATAACCGACGATGCGGTCCAGTACACGACGAGCCTCCTGGGCTTCGCGTAAGTGCTCATCTATATTTCGTGGGTTGGCGATCGCTTCCAAGACGGCTTCTTTGGTAACTTCGTTATAAGTCACACGCTTGATATTCTTGGCCGAGATAGTGCCACCAAGTTTTTTGTCTGTTAATAGTTCTTTGATATGCCAAGCAATAGCTTCTCCTTCTCGATCCGGGTCGGTCGCTAGAAGAACTTCGTTTGTTTTCTCGGCTTCTTTCCTTATATCAGCTATTACAGCCTCTTTTTTGGCTACTATCTCGTAATGGGGAATAAAGCCACCTTCTATATCTATAGCTTTTTTGTTTGATTTCGGAAGGTCACGTACATGGCCGACAGAAGCGCGCACGATAAAGTCACTTCCCAAATATTTGGAAATTGTTTTTGCTTTTGAAGGTGACTCGACGATGAGTAATTTTTTATTGGTCGTTGTGGCCATTTGTTACGGCACTTTTATCACATGTGTGAAGTGGCGTTTCGATAAGTATTACACGATATGAGTTAAATGTGCAATTTTTGAGGTTTCTGCTGGGGTCGTTAATTAGCGAAGTTTCATCTATTTACATATAACAAAAAAGTCATACGAGGAGCGGTGGCTCGCCGTATGACTTTGATTAAGTGGTTGGTGTTTCTGTTGAGGATCAGAACGACAACTTCACACCAGCCCACCACTGTGTTGCCTCGTGGCGTCCATCGTGCGGATTGACCATAATGGTTACAAACCGCACGCCGGGGACGATCACTTGAACGTGTGGCATGACATCCCAGGTGCAGTTGGCGTCGATCCGGAGCATCATGCCGTTTGGAGTATTTTTCCTCCAGCCGTCATCCCAGGCGATCCAGTTTTTGTCGCAAACCGAAAGGCATTTTATACCCAGCGGCGCTTTCCAGACATAGACTAGTCCTGGCTGTACGGTCGGTACCCAATGCATCAAGTCTTTGAGGTCGCAGAGGTACTCGGTGTACAGGACACCCTGAATGGTCTGGTTGGTAGTGATTTTGTATGGCTTCGAACTCAGACTTAGAGTGAAGCTCATTACGTCGCCGTCACCCCAATTGTTCAGTTGGTTTAGGTTCATAAACCGGTATTCTGTGTAGACGGAGAACCCATTGAATTTCCAGTTTTTACCCAGAGCCAGGTCCAGCTCATTGCCATTGCACTCGCTTTTGGCCGAACTCGTCGTTTGGCTCTGCCAGACATTCAGACGCAGGTCATGTGGCAGGAACAGATTGAGGTCGTTCAAGATAACCGGCGTAGTCGTAACTTCCCGCGATGTGCGGAACGAAACGAATTCACTCCGGATCGAACTCTCCAAACTGAAGGTGGGGGAGCTGACCTCATTTGTACTACCAAACGTCTCCTGTGACATGAGCATGGAGATTGCAACCGCGACGGATATTAACAACGCTTTCATTGTTTTTCCTTTCCCTTGTTGACCAATTGATTATGCTATTTTCAAAACTAATTTATATATAGCACGTTTTATAGTCATTTGTCAAGTCAGGTCGGGTTAGAATCACGACTAATTTCTCTAATCAGTCTTCCATAATTTTACTATTATTCCATCTTGATCCGACACAGCTCCGTAAAGTTCCAAACTACTCAAAAGGGCTCCGAGAGTTGAAGCCTCGATATTTAGTTCAGCAACTAGCTCATCTCGCATTTTAGGATATGATAAACAGGCTAGGAGCCGTTGTTCTTCGGAATTAAGCTTTGATAAACCAAGTTCATTTTGAACCGCACGACTATCACTATTGCTGTTACCTCGTCCAATTCCCAAAACCTCCAAAACATCCTCAGTCGAAGACACGGCGATAGCACCTTCACGCAATAACGAGTTAGGTCCATTCGAGAGATCTGAAAAAACAGATCCAGGTACGACTAACAGATCACGGTTTAAACTTGCGGCCTTGGCGGCTGTTATCATTGTTCCGGAATCTTTGCGCCCCTCTATAACCAGAACCGCATGAGAAATTCCAGCCATGAGAACATTGCGTGCAGGGAAAGTCCAAGAGGTTGGACTTTGATAGAGATCAAAAGGAGACATGATCGCACCGCCGGATTCGACTATCTTTCGTGCTAAATCAATTCGTGAACGCGGATGCAGAACAGATGAGTCGAGACCAGATCCAGGAAAAGCGATAGTTTTGAGTCCAGCCTCGAGCGCGTATTCATGGGCCAAAGAATCGATACCTATCGCCAACCCGGAAACTATAACAACCGGACTGCCTCGTAACCCCAAGATGATCTCTTTGCATACATCTTTACCGTATTGGCTATGTGTACGTGATCCGACCACACAAAGGAATTTATGCTCATCAGAGGGGATTTGGCCGAGTAAGTACATCTTCTCTGGAGGTCGTTTCATCTGACGTAACAGAAAAGGGTACTTTTCCTTTGGAATAAGGTGAATTTCGTCTTGGTTCATAGATTTTAGTGGATATTCATAAGTTTCATATATATAGTATGTTGTATAGTATGAACCCGGGCCGTAAAATCCGGCCCAAAAAGTTATGAGCAAACACCCAAAAGACCATAAAGAAATGTTAAAATAGATATGTTAATATATAGAACACTATGCTCGATATAAAGTTTATTAAAGAAAACAAGGATCTTATTACTGCCGGTGCCAAGAAGAAACGCATCAAATTTGATGTAGAAGAACTTATGGCCGCCGATGACAAGCGCCGTTTGCTTATGACCAGCACCGAAAAGAAGCGTGCTGAGCAAAATGCCACCAGCGACAAGATAACTAAGGCCGCTTCGCCGGAAGAACGTACTGCTCTTATCACTGCTATGAAGGTGGTTAAGACTGATCTTGAAAAAGAAGAGACTGAGCTAAAAGACGTGATGCAAAAGTGGCAAAACTTGATGCTTCAGGTTCCAAACGTTCCAGATATGTCTGTACCAGAGGGCGAGAGCGACGCTGATAACAAAGAAGTAAAAAGTTGGGGTGAGAAGCCAAAGTTTTCCTTTGAACCCAAAGATCATGTGGAACTTATGACCAAACACAACATGGTTGATTTTGAACGTGGTTCAAAAGTTCATGGATTCCGAGGATATTTCCTAACTGGAGACGGGGCACGTCTGGCTTTTGCTATTTGGAATTATGCAATGGATTTCTTTTCTAAGAAAAACTTTATCCCAGTTATTCCTCCGATAGTTGTCCGTAAATTGAATCTGTTTGGTACCGGATATTTGCCACAAGGCGAGGAAGATCTCTATAAGACTCAAGATGGAGACTATCTGGCCGGTACTGCTGAAGTACCTCTTATGGGTTTCCATAGTGATGAGGTTTTGAACCAGACTGAATTACCAAAACGCTATCTTGGTTTTTCTCCTTGTTATCGTCGAGAGGCTGGTGCTCATGGCAAAGATATCCGCGGACTTATCCGTGTAAACGAATTCTATAAGTTCGAGCAAGTTGTCTTGTGTGAAGCCAATCACGAAACTTCTGTCAAAACTCACGAAGAAATAAACAGAAACACAGAAGAATTTATTGAGACTTTGGGAATTCCTTATCATACTGTCGTCAACTGTGGCGGTGATTTGGGTTTGGGCCAGGTGAAGAAATATGACATCGAGCTTTGGGTTCCAAAGGAGGGTAAATATCGAGAGATTAGTTCCGCTTCCTATTTCCATGATTTTCAGTTCGCT
>CAIQCA010000086.1 GCA_903870235.1 uncultured bacterium | reverse complement strand
TATTATATTGATAAATTTTATTATCATCTTCGGTAAGGTATAATGCGCCATTACTTTCTGATGCTGGTAGACTTGCTCCTTCTGCCACACTTTCATTTCCTTCGGATCGCGATATTTCTTTTCTTTCTCTTCTTCTTTTTTTACTTCTTCTACTTCAACATTCTCCTCAACAACATTCTCCTCCACAACATTTATTACTTCTTTTACTTCTTTCTTTGGTTCAACTGGCTTAACTTTCTTCTCTTCCTTTTCCATAACTTTCTTTAGATAATGATAATCATTTTCCATACGACTCATAAGAGCCATGAGTAGTACAAAACCAACCAGGTTGATGATATTTATGTACTTTGGTGACACTGGACGACGAATAATTGCTTCGATAATTACAACGAAGATTCTGCCGCCATCCAAAGCTGGGAATGGTATCAGGTTTATAACACCGAGATTGACAGATATGATAGCTGTAAACATGACAAGATAAGAAAAGCCTAGGGCCGCAGCATCACCAACGTCGACAGCAATCCCAACTGGTCCAGATATCTGAGAATAGTCAGCTGTACCAGCAAAAATTGAGCCAATAAAATTGACCAAGCCAATCGCAGTGTCTTTGATCATAAAGAAGGTATATCGAAAACCTTGCCAGACAGATATATAAACCGGCAGATGCATGTCATAGACATCTCTCATACCAATACCTATCCTATATACACTGGAAGTACTAGTAGTAGTTGATTGGTCAATCATTGGAGTAACGGCAATATTTAACTCTTTACCATGACTCAAGAAATGAAGCGTGATCGGTGAACCAGCACTATTTTGAATATTATTTTGAATTTCTTCTATAGAAGTTGAGCCCAGAACAGAATCACCAGTTCTGATACCGGCTTTATAAGCTGGCGAACCTGGTTCAACCGCAATGATCATTATGCGCTCATTTGTAAAATATCTCGCATATTGCTCGAAACCATCGATAGACGCAGTAACTCCACCAGAAAAAACATAGATATACAAAATAAAAGCAAAAATAAAATTACACAAAACACCAGAGGCCAAGACGATAACTTGCTGCCACTTGGGCTTATTTACAAAACTCCTTTTTGCTTCTGGACCATGAGTGTTTTCTTCATCTGGATTTTCCCCAAAGATCTTCACGAAACCACCAAAAGGAATCAAGCGAATAGAATATTCTGTTTCCCCGGCACCAAGAAACTTGACCAATTTCCCGTCGAACTTCTCTTTTCCAGCTTCCACGGCCTTAAACTTCCAAGAAAATATCCTAGGTCCAAATCCGAGAGCAAAGGCGTCAACTCTTATTCCACAAGCACGCGCAGCTATAAAATGCCCAAATTCATGAACAAATACAAGAATAGCTAAAATTACTATGAA
Organism: uncultured bacterium; assembly: GCA_903870235.1. Classification (GTDB taxonomy): domain Bacteria; phylum Patescibacteriota; class Minisyncoccia; order Phycocordibacterales; family PALSA-1337; genus C7867-002. The sequence continues at coordinate 4,600 of CAIQCA010000086.1, read as the reverse complement.
AATGAGTATTGTCATCAACCGTTATTAACCGATAATTTCCTTCTCCTTCTTGGCATAATCCGCTTCCAACTTTTTGTTACATTCATCGACAATCTTCTGGGTATCGTTCTTGGCACGAAAAGCATCATCTTTTCCTATAGCACCATCTTTTTCTTTGGTCTGAAGATCACGAACCACTACGTCACGATGTTGGCGAACCTGTTTCTTAGCATCCTCCATTTTATCTTTTGCTTGCTTGGCGATCGCTGTTCTACGATCGGCTGTTAGTTCTGGAAAATTGACCCTGAGACCTTGATCGTCGACAACTACAGAGAGACCGAGATTGGCAATTGTAATAGCCTTCTCAATCTCCTTCGTCTGACTTTTATCCCAAGGAGTTATACGTATAGTACGAGCGCCTTCCAGAGTTATAGCAGCCAACTCCTTTATTCCCATAGGAGCACCATAAACTTCAACCTTAACGCCGTCCAAAATACCTGGAGATGCCTGGCCTGTGCGTATCTGCTGAAATTCTTTCTTCATCCACTCTTCCACTCCTAACATTTGTTTTTTGATACCAGATAGGTCGTATGCCATGTTTTTATTGGTTAGTTGTTATAAAGCCATTATAACTCGAAAAGAACTTTTAAGAAAACATTGAAAGAGACCGGGCTAAATATTGAGCGCCACATATTCCAAAAGCATCTTCAAAGAAGGTGCTCGATCATTCATATACCCCCGGATCTTTTCTATCTTTTTGAGCTGGATGGCGGCCTTCTTTGCACCTTGCTTCATGTAAATATACGATTCTATAGCATTCAAAAACTGAACGGCTTCGTGTTTGGTTTTCTTTTCCTTGGAAATATCGTCAACGAGTTTTTTTATATAATCAAGACGTTTCGGTATATTCATCTTGATAAAAGACTCCGCCTCATCTGCTAAGACACCCGTCTCATCAGCAGTTTCTATAACACTAAGTCTTGATCTTACAGTTGGTAATAAGGTATGAGCTGTAGGGACAATCAAAAAGAAATGAATATAATCCGCTGGTTCTTCAAGAAGCTTGAGAAGTGCGTTTTGAGCTTCGGATGTGGCAGAATCCATTTGGACAATAAAAACTTTCTTGGAATCGGTAGTTGTCGGCATCGTTTCTGCTCTCGACTTGAGTGCTCGTGCCTCATCTATAGTGAAAGTCTCAAATCTCTGATCGGAAAAGTCCGGATTTCCGTGAATTTTTAGTTTGAATTTCTTTGTGAGTTCACTAACAAGCTCGGAATGTGCCAAATCACCACCAACTAGAAAGTAAGCGTGATGAGAGAGTCCGGAAAGATTTATAGTATTAGTCATTACTAGCTATAATACCTTTATTTGCAACATATATTAATCGTTGACTTTTGAGATGAATATGGCATTATTTAGCAAGAGAAAGGAGATACCTATGAAAAACTTAATTATGCGGATGGACTACGATGCGTTGATCGCATTTCCAACTTTAGCGAAAGTTGAATGTTTGGCCACCAACGACCTTGAATGCCACAACCCTGATTGTGCATGCAGGATCAGCAAAGGCCAAAAGATCGTCATGGTGAAAGCCACGAAAGCCGGTACGGCACCACTTTTGCGTGGAGCCGATTGGTTCTACTTCGTGTTCTGTGGCGAAGAATGCTACCTGCAGTTTCGTAGCAAGGCCAACGACGCCCTGAACGAAATCCTGGCGCACCAAGATGTGCCGGCTCTAGTTTAAAGGAACTTTAAAACCTTTACGGCAACCTGATCTTAGGTTGTCGTTTTTTTATACAATCTATTGACAATGTGACTATAATAATGTAGGGTGCTTTTAGAAAACCTGAATCAAAAGCGCTCTTGTATCCCTGAAAATGGGAGAGGTTGGAGCAAATTTACAAGGAAACAATGAAGAAATATCTTGATCGTCAGACGAAGAATACTTGGACGCTTCGAGCATTAACCGTGCTGGCTTGTGTCATGACCTTGGTCCTCACCGGTTGTGAAGAAGACAACCAGAAAGCCAACTTCAAAACCACATTCACTGTGGAATGGCCAAACAACACAGCTGAAAGAGACGCGATTCGGCCCACAATATTTGATGGGCTGAAGAAACTCCAGACTGAAGTTGAAGCCCTGCAAGCAAAAGTGGCATCGGAACGGTCAGAGGCAAACGGCCTTCCGTACAATGGCCAGCAAAATATAGAACGTCGCGTTGCCGCGTTCCATCACTGTGAAGAATCGGAGGCTCACTTGGGTGAAGTCTCTGCCTCATTCATGGCTGCTGGCAGACTTGCCAAGGCTGCTGGTTTCACACGCGTGGAAGTCAAAGGAATGTGTGGACTGGATATCTGTGACGAATAACTGAAAAACGCGAACATCGAAAGGAAAATATGAACAAAAAAGTGTCTGGTGTAACTGTCATCGAGTTTCTCATCGTCATCGTCATCGTGGCTATACTGACCACCTGGGCTGTGATGGGTTTCGCTGCAATTAAAAGAAACGCTGATTCAGCATTCAGGACCCAGCAAGAACAAGCTAGGATCCAAGCAGAGCAACAGCAGAAATTGGTTGAGGACAGAGAACAACTCGCCAAAAAGCTAGTTGCCGGTGTCGCCAACAATGACATGCCGGTAGCTATCTCGAGTAACGTGTTCTACTTCTCTGGTGCTGGAAAAGAGTTCACCGTCTTTGTAATGGAAAACGCCAACTTCGGCATTTCCAATACTGGGGTCAAGATGAATATGTTCATCAACACCAGAAAGACTATGAGCAATTACTGCCCGGACTTCCCTTGGATAATGGGGGTCACCAACGGTTTCTTCGTGGAGATCGAAAAAACTCCTTAAAAACAAATCCTGTAACTAGCTCCTCCTGAGCCGGTTACAGGTTTTTTTATTAAAAATTTATCTCTTACTTATGATCGTCTTCTTATACACGTCCAAATGATCGAGAGCCAGGCCGGTTCCCTTCACCACACAAAGTAAAGGATCTTCAGCGAGTTGCGCCTTCACACCAGTACGACGAAATACTAGTTCTGGAAGATTGCGGAGCAAAGAAGAGCCGCCGGTCATGATGATTCCTTGGTCAATAATATCTGCCGCCAGCTCAGGTGGAGTTTCTTGCAAAACATCTTTGATAGCCTTGACCATATCACGAAGTTCTTTGGAAATAGCTTTGACAATCTCATTAGTCTTGATCTCTGTTGAACGGGGCAACCCAGAAACATAATCACGACCCTTCACAGTCATAGTCAGTTCCTGGTCGAGAGGAATAGCTGAACCGATATTGATTTTAATGATCTCAGCCATGTGATCACCAATAGCTAGATTGAAAACTTTTTTAACATAATCAGTAATAGCGGCATCGATCTTATTGCCAGCACACTTCACAGAAGTACAAGCCACGATACCGCCAAGAGAGATCACGGCCACATCGGTTGTACCTCCACCGATGTCGACAACCATATGTCCACGAGCTTCATGAATAGGAATACCTGCGCCGATAGCGGCGAGAATTGGTTCCTTAACAACATAAGCATTTTTTGCACCGGCGCGAATGGCTGCTTCGATAACTGCGCGACGCTCTGTAGAAGTTACACTGGCTGGCACGGAAACCATTACATCTGGTTTGAAAATACTGAAACGACCCAAAGCTTTGTCGATGAAATATCGGAGCATGGCTTCGGTGATGCGATAGTCAGCAATAACTCCATCACGCATCGGTCTATAAGCCACGATGGAGTCTGGTGTGCGACCAACCATTTCCTTGGCTTCATTTCCAACAGCGAGAACTTTACGGTCTGGCTCAGAAACCGCCACGACAGAAGGTTCGTTTAGGACAATACCCTTTCCAGGCAAAAAAACGAGGGTGTTGGCTGTACCAAGGTCGATACCGAGTTTTGGTGAGAAAATGGACATGTGCGTATAGTGGTTCGACTATAGCATACGCTTTATATCCGCGCCAAGAGCCATTAATCTTTCTTCCAACTTTTCATAACCGCGGTCTATAAGATGAGCATTTCGGACGATAAACTTACCTTCAGCAGTTAATGCCGCCAAAACAATAGCGAAGCCGGCACGAATGTCATGAGCCAGAAGTTCGGTTGGTTTGATTTGTTCAGTGACGCCAACTGCGCGACTTTTTGAATGAGTAGTTACAGCCAAGGCTGTCGGTCCTTTGATCTTTATTTCACGAGGATTTATAAGTCCGATATGTGCACCAATCTTCTTCAAATCTTGCACGTATTTGAAACGACCCTCGAAAATAGTTTCTAGTACACTGCTCTCACCTGTCACTTGCGTTAGATATGTCACGACTGGTGATTGTAAATCCGTAGGAAAACCAGGATATTCTTTTGTACTGACATTAAATGATTTGAAAGAAGAATTCGGTTTAATATTATCTTTTATATGAATGGAACCGCAACCGATTTTGCCTACCGGAGAATCTTTTACTTTGATATCTACACCGGAATCATTCAAAAGATGTAACAACGATTCTATATGTTTCGGCTCACAATTTTCTATAACTAAATCTTTGGCACACAAAACGCCAAGCAAAACAAAACTTCCTGTTTCAATACGGTCTGGGATAGTTACGAAATGTTTGACTGGAC
>CAIQCA010000085.1 GCA_903870235.1 uncultured bacterium | reverse complement strand
CCTTATGAACAGCGTACAGAGAAGCGGGCTGAATGGACAGCTGAACAGGTAAGGCGTTCCCGTGCCAGCGGCGTTATTTTCATGTACCAATGGGGCTGCAATTATCAGAGTGGCGTGGCTCGTATGATCTCGGATATCATTCGAGAGAAGACTGGGGTACCCACGACATTTGTTGAAGTTGGAGAATTAGGACGATCTGAAGCAACCGAACAGTCGACCAATCGCGTCGAAGCATTCATAGAAATGGTATAACATATCAGGCTAAATCCCCGAAAGACCCTTCTTTGGGTTTTTCGGGAAATGATTGTCATGAACACGATTTTTTCGCTGTATAAAGATTATGAGTAAATCACTATTAAAACGATTTGAATGGAAGGATAAACTTCTTGCATTAATTGTACCTCTTCTTGTGCTGGTTGCCTGGCAGAGTGCAGTATCGCTGCAACTATTTTCCGAAATGATTCTTGTGCCCCCGTTAACCGTAATGAATACACTTGTTGATCTTGCCCGAACGGGTGACCTCACCAACAACATCATATCCAGTTTGAAACGGGTACTTTCTGGTTTTCTGCTCGGAGCTTCCACCGGTTTTTTTCTTGGACTGTTAATGGGGCTTTCATCATTGTTGGATAGATTCGTAGGGCCATTGATAAAAGCATGCAAACAGGTGCCACAGTTTGCTTTGATGCCTTTGATAATATTATGGTTTGGTATAGATGAAGTTTCTAAAGTTGTATTCATATCGATCGGGGCATTTTTCCCCATGGTTTTTAATACCTATCAAGGCGTGAGTGGTGTTCCGAAAAAATATCGAGAATTGGCCCGTGTTTTCAATTACAAAAGCTTTCGTTACCTGACCAAGGTTATCCTTCCCGGTGCTTTACCTTCGATAATAACAGGCGTGCGTCATAGTCTTGGATTATCATGGATGTTTGTGGTTGGAGCTGAGCTTTTCGGTTCTGAATCTGGCGTGGGCTATATGATGGTCTGGGCGCGTCAATTGTTCCAGATCGATATTGTTATGGCTGGGCTGTTTGTCATTGGCATTATTGGTTTTACCATGAACATTATTCTCCAGATAATTGAAAAAAGGGTCTTGCGCTGGCGTGTCTCCTTTGATGGGAGAATGGCGTGACGACGAAAAATATCACCAGCAAAGGAAAAGCAATGCTGGTTAGTATCACACTTCCAGTACGGTTGATCTTGTTTTGGCAATTAATTACATCAACAGGTTATGTTTCACCCCACATTCTGCCCTTACCCAAAAATGTCATTAAGATATTTTTGAGTCTTTTCTCCGAAGAGCGCTTGATGCTTCATATTGTGATCAGCTTAAGAAGGGTAATGAGCGGATTTCTAATTGGTATTGCTGCCGGGTTTTCGTTTGGTTTGCTGATAGGGTTGTCAAGAACAGGCGAAAAAATATTTGCTCCTTTTTTTCATGCCTTACGGCAGGTGCCGATGATAGGATGGATCCCATTGATCGTCATGTGGTTTGGAATGAGTGAACTGCCTCGCATTCTCGTTATCGCCATAAGTGCTTTTTATCCAATGGCCCTGAATACGTTCACTGGTGTCAGGAATGTGCCCAGTGAGTATATCGAGCTTGCCTCAGTCTATGGGTATAAAAGATTAAAGCTTATAAGACGTGTTATTATACCGGCGGCATTGCCTTCTATCATAACAGGTATTACCCTCAGTCTTGGAATGTCGTGGGTAATTCTGGTGGCAGCAGAACTGCTTATTGAAACACCTGTTGGTATTGGTCGACTGATCTCAAATGGGCGTGAGACATGCAATATGGAACAAGTATTAGTGGGGATTATCACGGTTGCTTTGCTTGGCTTCATTATGACAATGATGATTGAGAAATTAGCGAAAGTAGTGGAACGTGGAAGGAGCATTCACCAGGAACTTTAAATTCAAAGGAAATAAGATGTCAATCGGGAAGGGTATTCTTGAGATCAAAAACTTAAGCAAAAGCTTTATTGTCGATAACAATCCATTACAAGTACTGAATGATATTAACATCACTATTCCTCCAGGAAATTTTGTATCCATTATCGGTTCAAGTGGGTGCGGAAAGACAACGCTGCTGCGCATAGTATTAGGGCTGGAGACCAATTATGAAGGTGATGCGTTGATAGACGGAGAACAAATAGAAGGCCCGGGGATAAACAGGGGAATAGTTTTTCAGGATCACCGCCTACTTCCCTGGCTGACAGTGGGAGAGAATGTAGCATTCGGACTGGATGGGAAAAGTCGGAAGGAGACGGAGGTTATTGTTGATGAACATCTCAAGCTTGTTGGCCTTAACGGCTTTAAGAGTGCTTATCCTTGTCAGTTGTCAGGTGGCATGGCCCAGAGAGCTGCAATTGCCAGAGCTTTGGCGAACAAACCTGAAATACTTCTTCTGGACGAACCTCTTGGTTCTCTGGATGCCATGACCAGAATGCATATGCAAAAAGAGCTTGAGCGTATATGGCTCTTTGAAAAAATCACCATGATTTTGGTCACACATGATGTTGAAGAAGCAATATACCTTGGAGACAAGGTTGTTATTATGTCTTCCCGGCCTGGTGTTATTAAAAAGATAATTGATATACCATTTACAAGACCACGTGACAGGAGTAGTTATGAATTTATGCAGATAAAATCTGAAATATTGGAAGAGTTTCATTTAGGAGTTGAACACCCGTTTATTTACTCCATCTGACATCAGGTCTATAGCTCTCCTGAAACGCCTCTTTATCGCTCAGGTTAAATACCTGAAGCATTATTTCGAAATTCCGATACATAAATAGACAACAAAATCCTCAGCTAAACTTTGGGGCTGTATCAATAAGAAGAGTTCCAAAAATTAAGTCCAGGAGTATATGAGTTGCTTTTTCTTTTCTGAATCTGGCAGAGAGTTATTGTTTAACATCAACCGGGTGAACTTTTCTACGCATTCTTCTTACTGTATGAGCATTGATAAACCTAAGGAGCCTGAGAGGTATGTATAATATTTTCAGGCTTGGCTATTTTCTCAAACCTTATTGGAAACAGTCGTTTATCTCGCTTTTATTATTGATATCAGTCGTTTCAATGGATTTGAGCATCCCTCGTCTGATTCAGAAAATCATCGATCAGGGTGTTCATAAGCATAATCAGCACATAGTTGTGACAACGGGATGTATTATGCTTGGCATAACATTATTGAGCGTTCTGTTTGCCATCTGGTCACACATTTTATCAGTTAGAGTCGGTGAGTGTGTTGCGCGGGATATTCGTGAAGCCTTGTTTCTAAAAATCCAATCTTTTTCTTTTGGCAATATTGACCGCATGAATACCGGTCAGCTTATGGTTCGTCTATCCAGCGATATTTCAGCGGTTCAGCGTGTTGCCCAGTTTTCCCTGCGAATTGGTACACGCTCTTTTTTGCTGCTGATTGGCAGTCTTATCCTGATGATCAGAACCAGTATCAGCCTTTCACTCTCTATGTTCCCGTTACTTCTTATAACAGCAGTTCTCATCATATTTTTTGTTGTAAAAATGGAGCCGCTGTGGTGTGCTGTTCAACAACAGCTCGACAGGCTCAATACAGTCTTGCAAGAAAATATTGCGGGTATTCGCTTGATCAAGGCATTTGTCAGGGCTGACTTTGAGTTCTTGCGGTTTAACAAGACTAATCAGGCGTTTACAAGAGACTCAATAAGTGTAATGAAATTTATGGCGAGTATGCCACCGATATTGACCATGTGTATTAACACAGGTATGGTTCTTGTTATTTGGGTTGGTGGCCTCAATACTATTCGGGGCGAGCTTACGATAGGACAGGTTGTTGCGTTTACGAATTATCTTCTGACAACCATGGCCCCGATGATCTTTATGGCGAATTTGACGAATGTTTTGGCCGCCGGTATCGCGTCATCGAAGCGCGTTGTCGAAGTCCTTGATATTATCCCGGATATTCAGGACGATGCTGTTGCGAAAGATATGTTTGAGCATACCCGAGGAGGGATTGTTTTCGAGAGTGTTTCTTTCCGTTATAGAAATGCTGGCGGTGGTATGCTCCTTGATGATATCAGTTTTACAGTTGAACCAGGAAAGACTCTTGCCATCCTTGGAGCCACAGGAGCTGGAAAATCAACGCTTGTCAACCTCATCCCCAGGTTTTACGATCTTTCATCAGGCAGAATCCTGATTGATGGGATAGATATCAGAGATGTAACACAGGACTCACTGCTTCGGAGAATCTCAATTGTTCCTCAGGAAACTATTCTCTTTTCAGGCACTATTCTTGACAATATTCGATATGGTGTACCCACAGCAAGTCATGAAGAAGTAATACATGCGGCTAAAGTTGCCCAGGCTCATGATTTTATTCTCAGCCTGCAGCATGGGTATGATACAAGGGTTGAAGAGCGTGGTGTTAATCTTTCCGGGGGCCAGAAACAGCGTATTGCCATTGCACGGGCGATGCTTGCATCCCGTCAGATACTGATTTTTGATGATAGCACAAGCGCGGTTGATATTGACACTGAAACCAGAATACAAGATGCTCTGGCTGCAAAATATACAAACTGCACCATCCTTATTGTTGCTCAGCGCATAAGTTCGGTACTGAATGCCGACAAGATCATAGTACTTGACAAAGGTCGTATTGTTGGAGAAGGTAGCCATGCTCTGCTTATGCAGAGTTGTAAGGTCTACCGCGAAATTTATGATTCACAGCTGGGTTGTGATAAGTCACAAGATAAAGTCAGTACGGTATCGGAGAGAGGGGTGTTGCGATGAGTCGTTACCAGTCGAGCGGGCTAGACAACAACAAACATATAGGGATCGGCAATACCGTTCAACCTGGTAAAATTGAAAAACCGAAGAACTCGGCTACAGCTGTTCATCGATTGCTTGGATATCTCTTGCCCTTCAGGCCTCAATTATTGGCAGTTGCCATTTTGGTAGTACTCTATTCTTTACTTGGGTTGTCCGGGCCTTACCTTATCGGGCTGGCAATAGATCGTTTCATGGTTGAAAAAAATATTGCGGGGCTTGAAAGAATATCGTTGTTGATGCTCTTGGTTTATTTAATCTATAACCTGTTTCAGTTGATATCAGGCTGGATTATGGCTAAGGTCTCTCAAACTGCCCTTAAGCAGTTGAGCGGAGATCTCTTTACGCACATACAGACCTTACCTGTCAGTTATTTTGATCATACTTCGCCAGGGAGTTTGATGAGCAGGCTGACGAACGATACTGACGCAATCAATCAGGCGATCTCCCAGAATGTTACCTCCCTGGTTGCCAGTGTTCTTTCTCTGCTTGGTATCATGGTGGCTATGTTTCTGCTGAACTTATGGCTGGCTTTAAGCGCGCTGCTTGTTATTCCAGTCATGCTCTGGTTTACACAGTTTGTCGCACGTAATACACGCAAAGGGTTCCGGGAGCTTCAAAAACAGCTTGGTGAAATGTATGGTGTCATGGAAGAGTCTATCAGTGGTCTGAAAGTGATCAAGGCATTCCGGCGTAATGAAGAGGTGATTGAGCGGTTTCAGAGTCAGAATGATAAGGTTTTTAAGGCTGCAGTCTATGCAAATAGCTACGCAATGATGCTCATGCCGTTAACGAACGTTCTTGGGAACCTTTTTGTCATTGTTATTGCATTCGTTGGTGGATGGATAGCACTCAAAGGTATGGTTACTGTCGGGGTTATTGCAACATTTATTATCTATGGACAGAATTTTATTCAGCCCCTTCGCCAGCTTGCGAATATGTATAACATCATTCAGGCAGCGCTTGCAGGGAGTGAAAGAATATTTGAAATTCTTGATATTCCATCAGAAGTTGATGCACCGGTTAATACAGAATCATCAACTATCTCCGGAATAATACGTTTCGATCATGTGAGGTTTGGCTATAAGAAAGGTATTTCCGTGGTCAAAGATATGACATTCGATGCCGCACCAGGTAAAACCATTGCTTTGGTAGGTCCTACGGGGGCTGGAAAAACCACAATTATCAATCTTCTGACCCGCTTTTATGAGATAAGCAGTGGCGTTATCACTATAGATGGCCGGGATATCCGCGATTTTCAGAAGGCAGACTTGCGTCGGAAGATTGGGCTGGTGTTGCAGGATACCTTTTTATTTTCCGGTACAGTGCTTGAAAATATCCGCTTTGGCCGTTTGGACGCCACTGAAGGCGAGTGTCATCAAGCAGCAAAACGTGCCGAAGCAGATGAGTTTATCCGCCAGCTTCCAGAGGGGTATAATACCATACTGTCGGAACGGGCTGGGAATTTGAGCCAGGGGCAACGGCAGTTGCTTGCCATAACCAGAGTTATTCTTGCAAATCCTGAGATATTGATTCTTGACGAAGCAACAAGCAGTGTCGATACAAGAACCGAACTTCGTATACAGAAAGCGTTATTGACACTGATGAAGGGACGGACAAGCTTTGTCATTGCCCATCGGCTCAGTACCATTCGCGAAGCTGATCAGGTGCTCGTTATCGACAAAGGAACCATAGCCGAAAAGGGAACACATCAGGAACTTCTTGATCAAGAGGGGGTTTATTATGATCTCTACATGAGCCAGTTCAAAGGGTTGGCAATTTAGGATTCTGTTCTATCCATTTTTCCACTAAGCATCTTAACCTCCTGAAACCATGTGGTGGACCTACGCGTTATTATCGGCTCTCTTTGCTGCCTTTACTGCCATACTTGCAAAAATCGGCATAAAAGGGGTTAACTCCGATCTGGCGACTGCGATACGAACGGTATTTATTTTATGTATTGCATGGGGGATTGTTGTTGCACGCAAAGAGGTAGATGGCATCCATCTCCTTTCAAAAAACAACTGGGTGTTTCTTGGTCTTTCTGGTGTAGCTACCGGTTTGTCCTGGATTTGCTATTTCAAAGCGTTGCAGTTGGGCAAGGTTTCACAGGTTGCCCCTGTCGATAAAATGAGCGTTGCCATTGCAATCATTTTATCAGCGTTGTTCCTGCATGAGGTTCTGACATGGAAAATCCTTATGGGAGCACTCCTGATCATTGGAGGCTCTGTTCTGATTATCTTGTAGTGGATGATTTTGCAAAGGAGGCGAGTTTGATACCAAAGCAGAACGGGACAGTTATTCTGCCCCGTTCTGCTGGTAATGTTTTGGTCCTTCAGGGAGTAGTAATCTGATCGAACACCCCACCGTCACTGAAGTGTATTTTCTGTGCACTGCGCCAGTTCCCGAATACTTCCTTAAGAGTAAACAGCTTGATGTTCGGGAAGTTTGCTGCATATTTTTTCAGTGCGGCAGCATTTCTCGGTCGATAGGAGTTTTTTGCGATAATGTCCTGTGCCTCCGGAGTATAAAGGAAGTTCAGATAGGCTTCAGCGGCCTTACGGGTGCCATGTTTATCAACGTTTTTATCGACAATAGCCACAGGCGGCTCAGCCAGAATGCT
>CAIQCA010000084.1 GCA_903870235.1 uncultured bacterium | reverse complement strand
TGCATTTACGCTTTTATATAGCCCTACTGAGAGGGTTAAATTTAAGATATTGAAAAACGCTCAGAAACCCTTGTGGGGTCTAACACCTACAATTCCGCGACCGAGCGGGGGGACACGAAATAGATATCTTGACAATATTGAACATATATGCTATCTTGGCATGAGTTATTGGAACTTTGAAACTAATACAAGTAGAGATTGGTTGCATTTTTTAGGGCTTAACAGGGCCTTTAGAAATGCGACCAATCAATGGAACCGCAGAGTAAAACAACCAAAAGGAGATTGATATGAAACCAGGTAAGTTAGCATTGATCGTTATTGGAGTGCTGTTTGCACTTCTGCTCGGTTCGAAGTTGGTAACGCTGGCCTTTGGCTGGATCAGCTCACCCAGTGATATGGGGGTTCTGGCCGGCATATCGACCATTGTGTTGCTCATTGGCCTCGGCGTCTTCATTGTTGCCAAGCTCGTTAATCGAGCGAAAGGCGGTGCGGAAGTTCCGCCGGCCGCGAAGCGGTTAGTATTGCTTCTGGCAATCGGTGCGACGATGTCACTGTCAGCGTGTACGCGCGTTGATGTCGGCCATGCCGGCATCAAAGTCGACATGTATGGCAAGAACCGCGGCGTGCAGGATATTCCACTGGTTACCGGTTGGGTTTGGTATAACCCATTTTCGGAAACAGTTCTTCAATATCCGTGCTATGTCCAAACGGCCATCTGGACTGAAAGTCCTCACGAAGGGAAAGCCATCAATGAGGAACTCTCGTTCAACATCAAGGGCGGCGTGATTGTCCGGGCTGACATCTCGTTATCCTATCAGTTCGTGGCGGAAAAAGTTCCAGCCTTCTACCTGAAGTTCCGTAACGATAACATTGACGTGTTTACGCACGGGTTTCTACGAAACACGGCGCGGGATGCTTTCAATGAAATCGCCACCGGATACGACGTGGACGACCTGTATGGGCCGAAGAAGGAAGAAATGTTCATCAAGGTGCGCGAACGTATCAATCGGGAAATCAATCCGATTGGCGCGCATCTCGAGCAATTCGGCGCGACCGGCGCCCTGCGGTTCCCACCAGGAATCGTTGAGGCCATGAACCTGAAGGCAAAGGCGACGCAAGATGCCATCACAGCTGAGAACCAGCTGCGGCAATCGACCGCCGAAGCCCAGAAGGTTGTTGCGAAGGCCAAAGGTGAAGCGGAAGCCAACCTTACCCTTGCCAAATCGATCACACCGGAGCTTCTCCAGTGGCAGACGCTTCAGTTGCAAAAAGAAGCTATCGCCAAATGGGACGGCAAACGGCCACTGGTTGAAAGTGGTCAGGGCACAGGCGGACTGCTGATGCAGATTCCGATACCCGAACTCAAGAAATAAAAGGGATTAATTCCCGGCGTGTGGTGTGTTATTGCGTTGAAAGATGCAATAGCCCCACGCGCTTTTTGTTTAAAGATACCATTTATCCCCTTGTTTTTACCACAGAAGTGCTATAATTGGGGGCAGTAAAGGTCTATATTTATTAGTAATAATTAACATAAATACTATGAAAGTAGTTCATGTCATTGCCTTCATCCTCGTGGTGATTGGTGGTCTTAATTGGCTCGTGTTTGCTTTGGTTAGTGGATGGAATCTTGCAAATTATATCGGTGGTGACACCGTTGCAAAGGTTGTCTATATCCTCGTCGGTCTCTCAGCAATCTGGCTCGCAGCTACACATGCAAAGGATTGCAAGGGTTGCAGCGGATGTGTCTGCGCACCTTCAACTCCAACTACACCTCAAGTCTAGTTTGGTAAGTGTGTCATAGCTAGAGAAAAATACGTCGGTTGAGGCTGGCGTATTTTTCGTTAGAGACACCCATTCGTGATATACTTTTTCCATGAATTCCATCAAAAATAAAGTGGTAGTAATCACTGGTGCTAGTCGTGGCTTGGGGAAAGCTTTGACAGTTATCTTGGCGGCTAGAGGTGCAAAGTTAGTCATTTCCGGAAGGAGTGCTAAGGATTTAGAAGAGGTTGCAAAAGAAACCAACGCTATACCAGTGACCGTGGATGTTACGAAAGAGGGCGATGTTGCAAACCTCGCGAAAGTGGCTATATCTAAGTTCGGCCACATCAATATTTGGATAAACAACGCCGGTCTGTGGTTACCAAAAGCACCCGTGGAGTCACTTAATATCAAAAGAGCGCACGAACTTATCGAGGTAAATCTTTTTGGTACGATGTACGGTTCACGTGAGGCGATCATCTGCATGAAGGAATCTATAAGTGCAAAAAAGATTAAAAAAGGAATGATCGTAAACATCGTATCCACGTCAGCTCTTCAGGGTAGGGCCGGTCAAAGCGCATATGCTGCTAGCAAACATGCGGCAAAAGGGTTTACGGATTCGATAAGAGAAGAATTATTGGCTAGCGGAATCAGTGTGGTGGGTGTGTATCCGGGAGGGATCAAGACAAGTCTTTTTGATGAGAAAAAACCAGAAGACTTCAAAGATTTCATGACTCCAGAATCGGTTGCGGAGAAAATAGTGCAAAATCTTGAGAAAGATCAGCCAGATATTGAACAAGTTTTGATCAGACCAGGACAAACGTTGAATATAGCCAATAAAGCCAACAAAACCAAATGAAACTAGAGCAAATTCGCAAAAAGATAAATAAGATCGATCATGAAATTATACATTTGTTGGCAAGCAGGCAAGCCTGTTCGTTTGCGGTTGGAAAATACAAGAAGAAAAATGGTTTGAAGATATATCAGCCGAAAAGAGAGCAAGAAATGCTAGTAAAAAACAGTAAACTAGCAAAAAAGTTTAACGTCGATCAGAACCTAGTTACAAAAATATTTAGATTAATCGTCAAAGACTCGAGGAATATACAAAAGGGAATATAATGTTATAGTTTCTGATCATTGTTTGGGCCCATTAATCCTATGTCATATCAACAACCAAAATATCCCAAGGTCACGATTCCTGATGTGCTCAAGGAGTTTTTCTTTGTTGCTAAAAAGTATAAATTATCCATATCTGTAGCCACGATTGGCACAATAATCTCGATTATTGCCGGTGGCATAATTGTTCCTATTTATTACAAGAATTTCTTCGATCTTCTTACGAAGAATTTGTCGACCGACGTGATCGTTCCACAGCTTATTCATATTATCCTCGTAATCTTCGCTATCCATATCGTTGGTTGGATTGCGTTTCGTTCGTTCACATTTGCTTGTACATATTTACAGGTCGGGATAATGACCAATCTTCGTCAGTTGGCTTATGATTATACGATAGGTCACGGATACGCCTTTTTCAGTAATACATTTAGTGGTTCACTGGTGCAGAGGATCAACCGCTTTATGCGTGCATTCGAACGCGTAACCGATCGGTTCTTTTATGAAATCATACCGATCATCACTCGAGTTGTTGGTGTTTGTATTGTGCTTTGGTATACAAATCCAATATTTACTTTAGCCATAATTATTTGGTTGATAGTGTTTTTTGCCATGTCAGTATTTTTCTCACGCTGGAAACTTCCATACGATATTAAGTCTGCAGAAGTAGAGTCGCATGCTACCGGAGTTCTCTCCGATAGTCTTTCTAACCACACAACCATTCAACTATTCAATCGTTTTTCTCATGAGTCATCTTTGTTCGGAGAGGTCAACAATATCCATACGACCGCCATGAAAAAGAAGTGGAATATGTCCAACCTGATCGATGGTATTCAGGCGTTCATGAATATTAGTATTGAGTTTGTCATCTTCTTTATCGCAGTGAAATATTGGGGCGCTGGAGCTATATCAGTGGGTACATTTGTACTTATTCAGATATATGTTTTTGGTTTGATGGATAGTTTCTGGAGCTGGAGTCGAATCCTTCGAGATATGTATGAATCTTTTGCCGATGCCAAAGAAATGGTAGAGATCATGAAACTTTCTCATTCCATAAAAGACTCAGCCTCGGCCAAAGCTCTGGAAGTAACTCGTGGTGAAATTGATCTCGAAGACGTACAGTTTGCTTTCAATGAAGGACATGGGGTACTTGACCATGTTTCATTGAATATAGCCGCTGGTGAACGTGTTGCCCTGATCGGTCCATCGGGCGCTGGTAAATCAACACTGGTTCGATTGCTCCTTCGTTTCTATGATATTCAAAATGGCTCAATCAAGATCGATGGTCAAGATATAAGAGATGTGAAGCAGGGAAGCTTACGTGAGGCTATTAGTTTCGTTCCTCAAGACCCCATCCTTTTCCACAGGTCACTGAAAGATAATATAAAGTACGGCAAAACTAGTGCCACAGATGAAGAGGTGATTAGCGCCGCGAAGCTGGCGCATTGTCATGAATTTATCTCCCAACTGCCAAATGGTTATGACACTTTCGTCGGTGAAAGAGGCATCAAACTCTCTGGTGGCGAACGTCAGCGCGTGGCTATAGCTAGGGCTATTTTGAAGAATGCCCCGATTCTTGTTTTAGATGAAGCCACGTCGAGCTTGGATTCACATTCGGAAGCCCTTATTCAGGACGCATTGGATGTGCTTATGAAAGGGAAGACGGTTGTGGTTATCGCACACAGGCTATCTACGATTCGCAAAATGAATCGCATCGTTGTTATAGATCATGGAAAAATAATCGAACAGGGTATGCATGACAGTCTAGTTTCCGAAAAAGGCATGTATGCCAAACTGTGGTCGTTGCAGTCTCAAGGATTTATAAAATATGAGGAAAATAAGGCCGATAATATTAATGCCCGCGCCGAAGACGGGGATGAAGAGACCGATACGGACGCGATTGTCAGCTAACATTTTTATCTCTCGTCCCAGTGTGTTATCATGCAGACGATCGTTAATAAAATATAATATCAATGTATAAAATAGTCATAATTCGTCACGGCGAAAGTGTCTGGAATAGGGAAAACAGATTTTGTGGTTGGGTAAACGTAGATCTGACAGAAAAGGGCGTGTCAGAAGCTCGCAAGGCTGGCAAGAAATTGAAAGAAGGAGGATTTTCCTTCGATCTCGCTTTCACGTCTTTACTCCTTAGAGCCAACAAGACGTTGGACTTGATACTGGAAGAGATGGGTACGCCAAATATCGAAATTCGTAAATCATGGAAATTGAATGAGAGGCACTACGGTGCGCTTCAGGGTTTGAACAAATCTGAGACTGCTGCGAAATATGGCGAGAAGCAAGTCCAAATCTGGCGTCGTGGCTATGATGTGCCAATACCACCACTGACAAAAGATAGTGATATGTATCCTGGTAAGGATCCTCTCTATGCCGATCTCAAAGAAGCAGAGATTCCATTGTCGGAAAATCTCAAAGCCGTCGTAAGTCGCGTTGTACCATATTGGCAAAATGAAATAGTTCCAACCATAAAAGCTGGTAAGCACGTGATTATTGCGGCATCCGGAAATAGTTTGCGCGCACTTCTCAAACACATAGAGGATATGTCTGAAGCTGACATAGTAGAATTCAATTTCCCAACAGGTATACCAATGGTTTGTGAGTTGGATGATCAATTCAAACTGACAAAGCGCTACTTCCTAGCGTCTCCAGAAGAATTGAAGGCCGCTTTGGATGCTGTTGCCAATCAAGGCAAGATCAAGGTTTCTTAGAAATAATTCCTGTTTTATGGAAATTGACTACAACCAAATTCTCGACTTTATGAAGGTCTCTGGGGATAGACTCAAGACCAAGTGTGGAAACATTTCTGATATTGGCGTAACCAAAGCTTATCTGACCGAAGAAGATATAGCGATTGAAAGGGGATTCAAGGAAATAATATCGAAATTTGATGGTGATCATGTTCTCTTTGCTGAGGAAGAAAATGATAATTTTCAAGATCATGAAAATGTTTGGATTGCTGACCCGATAAGTGGTACAAAATGCTTCATAAAGGGCGAACAGCATTATTCGATCGTTATAGCTCATATGATCAAGAATAGGGTTGTCTTTTCGGCGGTATACGATCCGTCAGTCAATGAATTTTACAAAGCATTTTTGGGGAAGGGGTCATTCTTAAATGAAAGGCCGATCAAGGTCAGTAATGGGCGAGACAAAGTAATATTGAGACCTTCTAGCAATTGGAAGGACCCAGAAGTGATTGGTCGCGTCGAAGAATTGTTGTCTAAGTACAAAATCGAACGGAACACATTTTCTATGGCCGTGAATTATTGTTGGGTTGCATCTGGACGTTTCGATGGAATCGCATCATTTACGAAAGACAGCTTTCCTGAATTTGCTGGAGGTTTTATCTTGCAGCAGGCCGGAGGGCGATTTACTAACATCGATGGCAAATCGGATATCGTTTCGTCCGATCGAATATTTATTGGTGGCAACAATCAAATTTATGAAGATTTGTTTGTTGTCGTAAAAAAATGTGTAGATAAGAAGGCGGAATAATAACCCCAAAACGGAGTAATCATTTTTTGAAATTGTGCGCGCTGAGGGACTTGAACCCCCGACCTTCCCCGTGTAAAGGGGTTGCTCTACCAACTGAGCTAAGCGCGCGCTTCTTAAAGTACGATTTTGATTTTAGCACAGATTAGCGTATATTCATCATATGAGCAAATCAGTCACAACAAAGAAGGTTACCGCAAAAAAGCTTCCAACTATCGGTATTCTCTATGAGGATACTCATATCCTGGCTATAAATAAGCCAGCCGGTCTTATGGTACATCCAGATGGTAGATCGGCAGGGCCATTCCTGACTGACTGGTTAGTGAAGAAATATCCTCGCATAAAGAATGTCGGTGAATCGATGCTGACTCCAGCTGGAGAACAGATTATCCGACCAGGGATAGTTCATCGTCTGGATCGCGAAACTTCTGGCGTGATGTTGGTGGCGAAAACTGCAAAAGGCCATGCTTGTCTCAAAGAACAATTCAAAGCCCGAACTATTACAAAAAAATATTTGGCCTTTGTTTGGGGAGAATTTACGGAAGATTTTGGAACAATTAACCGACCGATCGGAAGATCCGGTAGTGATTTTCGTAAATGGTCGGCGCAAAGGGGAAGTCGTGGCATCCCACGCAAGGCTGAAACGTATTGGAGTTTGGTAAAGACTTTTCGTGCGAACGTGAAATATGACGAAGCAAGTGGTGAGCAAGAGGCCGGTACAAACAAAGATGAAAAATTTACTTTGATCGAAGCTGAGCCGAAGACTGGTCGTACTCATCAGATTCGTGTGCATTTTTTGGCCATACATCATCCAGTGGTGGGGGATATGCTCTACGCGGAAAAGAGGCCTTATGCACTTGGCTTCAAACGCACGGCACTTCATGCCAAACATATAGAATTTGATAATGTTGCCGGCGAACATATAAAGCTCGACGGTCCATTACCGGAGGATTTCGAAAGAGCCTGCAAGGAAGCTGGAGCTAGGGTTTAAATATCTTGTGAATAGGCGTATGAAGATGTATAGTCATTTTTAGTAAAAGTAGAAGCACTTTAAATTGAAAGGAGTGGTTGTTTATGAAAGTGGTCATAATTGTCGCCGTAGCTGACAATGGCGTGATCGGTTTCCAGGGGAAAATTCCTTGGCGGATTCCGGAAGATCTTCCGCGTTTCAAGAAGCTGACTATGGGCCATCCAATCATCATGGGTCGTAAGACCTTTGAATCGATCGGTAAGCCGTTGCCGGGTCGGACAAACATTGTCCTGACTCGTAATCAGTCTTTTTGTCCGGCCGGTGTTGAAATATGCTCGGACTTGATAAGGGCGCTCGACATCTGTCGCAATCGGGCCTGTGAGATGGCTTTTATCATCGGTGGTGAAGAGGTGTATTTTCAATCCATGTTGATAGCAAATACTATCCTTTTGACGGAGGTCCATCAGTCTCCGGTTGGGGATGCACGTTTTCCATCGCTGAACAAAAGTGTCTGGCGAGAAAAAGTACGCGAAGACTATGAAGGGTTCTCGTTCGTTGAGTATGTTCGTTAAATCCTTCGGCCCGTCTTTCATGGCGGGTTTTTTGTTGATATGTGCTTTTGACTAAGGTGTATGGTAGGTGTAATAATCTACATAGAAAAAGGAGAGTTTGTTTATGGCCATAAAG
>CAIQCA010000083.1 GCA_903870235.1 uncultured bacterium | reverse complement strand
TGAAGATAATTGGTTTTTATAAGGTGCACCAGATTAAAAATAAGATAGACAACCTTATCTGCCCAAGTCTCATAACCTGGTAATACTTTTATTGCTCCGGTGATTGCAACTAATTGATGACGGGAGCTAATTTTGTTAGAGGCGACAGCATCGGTACTCTTCTCGAAAAGACTGGTAGCGTGTTTAAGTGATTCATTCATATTCTCTATAACACAATCAGAATCCATAAAAACGAAATAGTCTCCGTGTGCCACTTTGGCGCCAGCGTTTCTGTTTTGAGCTATGGAGATATGTTTCGTATCATGTGCTAGCACTATGACGTGGTTTTCTGGCGTCTCATATTTCCTTGCTACAAGGACCGTATTATCGGTACTTTTATCATCGGTAATGATTATTTCATAGGGCATATCCGGTGCCTTGGCCAATTCACTGGTTAAGCGCTCCAAGGTTGCACCAATAGCCTTCTCCTCGTTATATGTGGGGATGACTATGGATATCATGCTCATATTTTAACCCTTATTATGATATAGTGGAAGCGCAGTTTTGGGCGATAAGCGGTCTGAAAGTCGAGTGATTTAGTTCAATAATTATGTCTTTTCTATATAAAAATATACTAAAGCCGATCTTGTTTTTGATCGATCCGGAGGTCATCCACGATCTTTTTGTCTCTTTCGGTGAATTTTTGGGAAAGTTTGGAGTTACACGCTCCATAACTAGATTTTTCTATGGATACAAGGGTAAAGATATTTCCAAAGTTGTGGATGGTATAAAGTATCGCACGCCAGTCCTTTTGTCTGCGGGTTTTGATTATAATGGTCGCCTGACCGAAATTTTGCCAGAGATAGGCTTTGGTGGTGAAGAGATTGGTTCTGTAACTGCACATCCTTGTGCTGGCAATCCCAAACCACGCATGACGCGTTTGCCAAATTCTGGAAGTATTATTGTTAACAAAGGTCTTAAGAATGATGGTGTGGACGTGCTCATCGAGCGACTCAAGAAAACCTTAGCACACGGCGGCAAATCTGGCGCAGGCGAAGCACCATTTGTTTTAGGTATTTCCATAGCTCGCACAAATGATGAGTCTTCAGTTGATGTTCAGGCTGGTATCAATGATTATCTTTATTCTTTCAAACGTTTAAATGAAGAGGGAATAGGCGACTATTACACGATTAACATTTCCTGCCCGAATGCCTTTGGTGGTGAAGCCTTCACTACATCGGATTTGTTAACACGTCTCTTGATGAGGCTGGCTACGATTCCTTGTAAGAAACCTGTTTATGTAAAAATGCCGATAAACTTACCATGGACACAGTTCAGGGATCTGTTGAAAATAATTGATTTCTATAAGTTGCAAGGTGTTGTGATCGGTAATTTGAACAAAGACTATAGCTCTCTCGGAGTTCGCGCTGAAGCCCCAGATGAGTATGCTGGCGGTTTGTCCGGTGTGCCGTGCAGGCAACTTTCTACTGATTTGATCGCGCTCACGCGTAAAACTTATGGAAAACGTTTTACTATCATGGGAGTTGGAGGAATTATGTCAGTCACCGATGCATGTGAGAAGCTCGAAGCTGGCGCCGATCTGGTTCAGTTGATTACAGGGATGATTTTCGAAGGACCAGAGTTAGTGTCGGAAATCTGTGAAGGGTTGTAGAAACAAAAAATCGGGGGCCAAACCAAATGGCAACCCCGATTCATTATTTATTAGTTGAACTCAATTCGAGGACAACTTCAATGACAAGCGAAACACGGCTGTGGACGATAGCACCACCGATTGCGACGTTGGCCGCGCTCTTCCATCATCCGTTCGCGATGTTCGCGTTTTTGGCGTCGCAGTTCTGCTGGCGCAACACGCTTCAGTCTTTCCAGATAGACGTCTACTTGCTTCTCACGTTCTACTTGCAAGTATGCCAACCGCTTCATCCTCTCGAACATCTCGAGAATTGCTGTGACAATCCGAGCCCGCAGAGATTCGATCGTATCACTTGGTTTGACCAGGAGCGACAAGAAGATATCCTTCCATTTACGCATCTGACGAACAAATTTCTTCTCCTTTTTTTCAGATGTTTTAACTTGGATCAAGATTCTGGTCGAATCCTTCAGGAAGACCAGAAAATCTGCCTTAATCTTGTCGAGCCGGTCGTTTGGATGGGCGTGAATGAACCGATCAATGCCTTTTCTGCAGGCGGCTAATTCGACAGGTTCTTCCAGTTGTATCGCCACCAATGTTTGGTGGACCAAAGCTTCTCCGTCAATACCCCAATTACCAGGATCGTTCGTTGTTTCTGTCATTATTCGCGTCTCCTTTTCTGTTTCTAGTATATATCTTTACCCACACATTCATAGTCATTTCTGTGGATATCTCATGCTATAATTTAGGCATGAAACAGTATAGACAGCAGTGTGGATTTGTTTCCAATTATTAAAAATTTAATCAATATTCATATAACCCCATGAAGAAAATTCGTGTAGCAATCAATGGTTTCGGACGTATTGGCCGTGCTTTCGCTAAGGTAGCCAGAGACCGTCAAGAGATAGAGCTTGTGGCCGTTAACGACCTAGGTGATATTAAGAATTTTGCATATCTTCTCAAGTACGATACAGCTTACGGGGTTAGTCAATTCGATGTTTCAATCAATGAAAAGACCAATTCACTAGTTATAGATGGTCATGAGGTTTTGTATATTAGTCAGAAAGACCCTACACAACTTCCTTGGAAGGCTCTCGACATAGATGTTGTAGTCGAATCAACTGGCCTCTTTACTTCATCAGAAAAGGCTCAGGCTCACATCGTCGCTGGTGCTAAGCGTGTAGTTGTTTCAGCTCCAGTCAAAGACGCTTCAGATTCAAAAGTTCAAGGTGCCACAGTTCTCATGTCTATGAATGAAGAAAAGCTCGAAGGTTGTGTGATTTCTTCCAATGCTTCTTGTACAACTAACGCTGGTAGTCCACTCATTGCGATTTTGGATGAATCTATTGGTATAGAAAAAGCTTTACTTAACACAGTTCACGGTTACACCGCCAGCCAATCTCTCGTTGATGGTCCAAGCAAGAAAGATCTCCGCGAAGGTCGCGCCGCCGCACAAAATATAGTCCCTTCTTCAACTGGTGCCGCCATTGCTGTTACCCAGGTTATGCCTAAGCTTGCTGGTCTGTTCGACGGAATCTCTATTCGTGTTCCAGTAGTCACTGGTTCCATCGTTGATGTTACCTTTATCGCCAAGCGCGCTACTACAGTTGAAGAAGTAAACAACCTTCTCAAAAAAGCCGCCAAAGAGCCGCGTTGGAATGGTATTTTCACCACAACCGAAGAGCCACTAGTTTCTCATGACATTATCGGTAATCGCCACGCTTCTATAGCCGATCTAGCGTTTACACGCGTGGTAGGAGGCAATTTGGTAAAAGTATTAGCTTGGTATGATAACGAGATGGGGTATACATATACTTTGGTTGATCACGTGGTGAAGGCGGGAATGTTGGTTTAGATTTTAAGTTTAAGAAAATAAATGGCTACCTACAACAAACTAGTCAGAGATAAAATTCCAGAAATCCTAGATAAGAAGGGTGTATCCTATGAAAAAAGAATAGCGTCAGACGTGGAATATAAAGTTGAGCTTGTTAAGAAACTTGAGGAGGAGGTGACTGAGTTCCAAGAAGCCTTAAGTGCCGATGAATTGGCAGATGTTATGGAAGTCGTCGAAGCATTCAAATCATTACCAGAATATGCTGATGTTGAAATCCTGCGCATACAGAAGCGGGGGGAACGTGGAGGCTTTGAGAAAAGGTTTATTTTGAAAGGTGAAAAGTGAGATAGTCATTATAAACAGTTATAATTATGCTATTATTATAAATTATGGAACCACAAAAAAATCGTAACATTAAGCTATATGTTATTTTAGCTGTTGTCGTTATTTGTATAGTTGCAGTGATCATATTTATAATTAATAAGCCACAAAACGCCACACCACCTGAATCTCAGGGACAGCCATTTCCTCTGATAGGTGGTCAATAAACCATTATGAAAAACAAAAAAGAGGCAACTAAAATAAAAGGAGATCTTCAAGTTATCCTTGCGGCAGATCATGCCGGTTTCGCTCTAAAAGAAGCGGTTAAATCGTTTTTGGTAACAGAGGGTTACAATATCCTTGATGTCGGCGCGCATGAGCTTATAGACGGTGATGATTATCCTGTTTATATGACAGCCGCGGCCATGAAGGTTGCAGAAGACCTTAGTGGCTCTACGAAGGCTATTATCTTCGGTGGCTCAGGACAAGGCGAAGCGGTGGTAGCTAACCGTTTTCCTGGAGTAAGAGCTGTAGTTTGGTATGGTGGCAATGAAGAAGTCCTTGAATTCACCCGTAAAGACAATGATGCCAACGTCCTCTCGCTTGGCGCTCGTTTTGTTGATGACAAGATTGCTTGCCATGTTATTGAGCTTTGGCTTACAACACCATTTAGCAATGACCCTCGTCACGAGAGAAGGATAGCAGAGATCGACAACATCGAATAACTTCATGAAAAGAACCGAAATAATCCCCGCCATACTTCCAAGAGATTTTGCAGAAATTCTCGATAAGGTTGAGCTCATAAAGGGAATGGTTAAAACTATCCAGATAGATATTTGCGATGGTCATTTCGTACCATCGTATACTTGGCCGTACAAGAAGCATGATGATTCTTATGAAAAGATTCTTCGCGAAGAAGAGGGTATGCCAGACTGGAAGCAAACAGACTATGAGTTTGATCTTATGGTCAATAACCCAGAAAATATTGTAGAAAATTGGCTAATGATTGGCGCTTCGAGAATCGTTCTGCATGCTGAGGCAAAAGGAGATGTCGTGGGCGCCATCGAAAAAATCGCTGGTAAAGTAGAAGTTGGTTTGGCTTTCAATATTGATTCCGAAGTTGTTATACCAACCGGAGTTCCCGCAGAATCTGTAAATTTCTTTCAATTAATGGGAATCGACAAGATCGGCTACCAAGGTCAACATTTTGATGAAAAAGTGATCCAGAAAATTAAATCTACCAAGAAAAAGTATCCAGACATGCCGATATCGATCGATGGTGGTGTCTCACTTGAGACTGCTCCATCTCTTATCGCTGCAGGTGCAGATCGACTTATTGCTGGCTCAGCTATTTTCGACAGTGAAAATCCTATAGACGCTATATCACACTTCAAGAATCTTTAGGACTGGATATCTTTTTACATTGCGGAATTTTACTGTGTTATAATATTCTCATTATGGCTCTTACTGATGACAAGATTGCCCAACTAACAAAAAAAGCGGCGGAGATACGTCGCTCTACAATTGAGTCGCTTATAGAGGCCAAGAGTGGTCACACGGCCGGTTCACTTGGCATGGCTGACATTTTTACATATTTATATTTTCATAAGCTAAAACATGACCCGAAAAATCCAAGCTGGTCATATCGGGATCGTTTAGTTTTATCCAACGGCCATATTTGTCCGGGTCTCTATGCGACGCTTGCTCACGCCGGTTATTTTCCAGTGTCAGAGCTCAAGACTTTGCGTAAATTTGGTTCGCATCTTCAAGGGCACCCACATCGCGAATATTTGAAAGGTCTAGAAACTTCTTCTGGACCGCTTGGTTCCGGCCTCTCGCAGACTGTTGGCATGGCTTTGGCAGATCGTATAGACAATGGTAAATCTTCCGGTAAACAATTTTATTGTTTGATGAGTGACGGTGAGCTCAATGAAGGTAATACATGGGAAGGGGCCATGTTGGCCGGCAAAGAACGTCTACAGAATATCACAGCTATCATTGATCGAAACAATATTCAGATCGATGGTTTTACTGAAGACATTATGCCCTTGAATCCGCTGGTAGATAAATGGCGCGCTTGGAATTGGCATGTTCAGGAGATCAATGGTCACGATTTTCGCGACATAGACCGTGCTATAGAAGAAGCGCAATCTGTGTTTGATAAGCCATCGGTTATTATCGCTTATACCATTCCATCAAAAGGGATTCCTGATTTCGAGCGTAAGTTTGAGTGGCATGGTAAACCACCAGGGACGCCTGAAGAAATAGAGATCGCTCTAAAGGCCGTTCGTACTTGGGGTGGTAGGGTAAAGTCGCCAAATGATTCCGACAAATAAATTACAATGTCTATAAACCCCGACCAAAAACTAAATCACAAACTTTTCGATAAAACCATGGAAGTGGCTTCAATGCGCCGAGGTTTTGGTGATGGATTGGTGCAGGCTGGGGCGGCCGACAAAAATGTCGTGGCTCTCTGTGCTGATCTGACGGAGTCGCTTCACATGCAGGATTTTAAGACTAAATATGCAAATCGTTTTATTGAGATCGGTGTAGCCGAGCAGAACCTAGTAACGGTGGCTAGTGGTATGGCTGCTATGGGCAAGATTCCATTTGCCGGTTCATATGCAGTCTTTAGCCCAGGTCGCAATTGGGAACAGATTCGCACGACTATTTGTTTAAATAATGTTCCGGTTAAGATAGTAGGCTCACATGTCGGTGTTTCAGTTGGTCCAGATGGTGCGTCTCATCAAGCTTTGGAGGATATTGCTATCATGCGCGCATTGCCAAATATGGTTGTCTTGTCACCATGTGATTCTATCGAGGCCCGCAAAGCCACTATTGCCGCCGCAAAGAATGGCAAACCAACATACATCCGTTTGACTCGTGATAAGACACCGGTCATCACTTCTGACCACACGCCATTTGAAATAGGGAAGGCGGCCATAGTATTTAAGTCCGCCCAGAGTAAATTTGATATCGGGATTATCGCTACAGGTCATCTGCTCTATAGGGCTATGTTGGCAGCCAAACTTTTGGAGAAAGACGGTAAGAGTGTGATTGTTATGAATCTTGCCACAATTAAACCGCTCGATGAGCACGCGATTATAAGACTTGCTCAAGAAACTGGAGCCATCGTTACCGTTGAAGAACATCAGATCACAGGCGGAATGGGTTCAGCTGTCGCCGAATGTTTGGTAAAAAATTACGCAGTTCCTATTGAGTTTATTGGCGTCAAGGATCAATTTGGTCAATCTGGAACAAGCGAGGAGTTACTGGCACATTATGGAATGACGGAGAAAGATATTTATGCTGCCGCGCATAAGGTGATGCTGAGGAAATAAATAATGTTTAGAGTTGGGGTGGGTATACATACTTTGGGGCCACTTCTTGAAATGGGCGGAAAAACCGCCAGAATTAAGATGTGACCCAAAGGAGCATGTCCCCCTACATCTCTATAAGTGGTCCATAAAAAAAGCGAGCCCCCGCAAATAATTCTGCAGAGGCTCGATTTGGTGGGTACGCATTGCATCCACCATTCCAACCATTTAGTAAACGGTTGCAAACTCACTCCCTTTTCCGCCAAGCCAGTGATGCTCGGGCTTCTATTGTCAGGTTAGAAGCGCACCGTCAGGTTCTAATCACCGTGTTTTCTACTTGCGCTTTTCTTACCCTTCTTTCTTTGATCCTTGTCACTCCCGTTGGTTTCAGTGTGGTTAGTAGCCACGTCTAAGTGTTTGATCCCCGGCTTCTTTTATGGCCCCTTGCGGGTTTTTGTGCCCATTATTTATAGCCTTCGTCTCACACAACCGATTTTTTTAACCAACGTTATCCCTTTTGTTTCCTTGTTACAGGGGACAGAGAGGTGTTAGATCTTCTCTTGTTTGATGTTTCCGCGTTTACTGAGTACTATAATAGCATACTTTACATATTTGTCAAGTATTTTGTAAACTTAGCATTTTCACTGTCAAAAACCCTAGTAATAGAGCCATATTATAGCTTTACGAAATTACGATTTCGGTGTATAGTAATGGTTCAACGAAGCCAATCTACAAATATGGACAAAAAACCCTTATTTCAACTCGCTACACCATTTAAACCAGCTGGAGATCAGCCAAAGGCTATTTCTGCGCTCGTAGAAGGCCTAGAAAAGGGTTTGGCTAGACAAACGTTGCTCGGAGTCACTGGTTCTGGCAAGACATTCACCATGGCCAATGTGATATCGCAATACAACAAACCGACACTTGTCTTGGCTCATAACAAAACTTTGGCGGCTCAGCTAGCTCAAGAGTATCGAGAATTTTTTCCAAACAACGCGGTTCATTACTTTGTTTCATATTATGACTACTATCAGCCGGAGGCGTATATGCCGGTCACGGATACATATATAGAGAAAGAAGCCATGATCAATGAAGAGATCGATCGATTGCGTCATGCATCTACGCAGGCGCTTCTGACACGTAAAGATGTGATCATCGTGGCGTCAGTTTCTTGTATATATGGTTTGGGAAGTCCGGAGGAATATGAAAAGGTAAACATTAAAATTTCTACAGGCATGGAAATATCAAGAAGCGAGTTGGTACACAAGCTCATAGATATTCATTTTATGAGGACGAATGCTGACATCAAACCAGCTACTTTCCGCGCGGTTGGAAACATGTTGGAAGTTATGCCAGTCAATGAGAAAGTAATTTTTAGGATTGAATTTGATGGCGGCAAGATTGCGCGAATAATTCGACTCGATCCGATCACGCGCGCGGTTGTGAAAAACGACATAGACGCGACAGATAAAGCCGATCAAACAATTTATATCTTCCCAGCCAAACATTTCATAAGTAATAAAGCTCAAAGTGAATCAGCACTGAAGACCATACAAGCCGAACTCACAGACCGTATAAAAGTTTTGGAAAAGAATGGCAAGATGCTAGAGGCTGAGCGTTTGAAGCGCCGCGTGAAGTATGACATCTCCATGATTCGCGAAATCGGCTATACAAATGGTATAGAAAATTACTCGCGTCATTTTTCTGGAAAGATGCCAGGGGAAGCCCCGGATACTTTGCTGGCATATTTTCCACATAGGCCAGCCACAGCAAATGAAAAAAAGGCTGGCTCACCTGATATGGTGGCGGATTTTCTAACTATAGTAGACGAGTCTCATGTGACGATCCCTCAGCTAAACGGTATGTTTGCTGGCGACGCTTCGCGTAAGGAGACCCTGGTTGAACACGGATTCCGTCTACCATCCGCGAAAGATAACAGGCCGCTCAAATTCGCAGAATTTCTAGAGAGGATTGGCCCAATGATATATACGTCAGCTACACCTAGTGATTATGAGAAGAAAGGTAGTCAGCAAATCGTTGAGCAGGTTATACGTCCGACAGGTCTTATTGATCCGGAAATTGTGATTAAGCCGGTGACAGGTACAAGCGCCGATGGCGCAAAGAGTGAATCTGATGGCGCGAAAAATTACCCTGGCCAAATCCATGACTTTATAAAGGAAGCCGAGACTACAATCAAAAAAGGCGACAGAGTTATGGCGACCACGCTTACCAAGAAGATGGCTGAAGACCTGTCTGAATATTTGAAAGAAAAGGGAATCAAGACCAGGTATTTACACAGTGATATCAAGACCATGGAACGTATTCAGATTTTGACGGAGTTCCGTCGTGGTTTTTCGGCCGGAAATTCCGGCGGCTTCGATTGTCTGGTTGGTGTGAACTTGCTGCGCGAAGGTCTCGATCTTCCAGAGGTTTCGCTTATAGGAATTCTTGACGCCGACAAAGAAGGATTTTTGCGATCTGAGACATCGTTGATTCAAACTATTGGCCGTGCCGCGCGCAATGCGGCAGGCAGGGTTATCCTTTATGCCGACAATATGACTGGTTCGTTGGAGCGCGCCATAAAAGAAACTGATCGTCGTCGTGCTATTCAGGTTGCATATAACAAGGAACATGGAATTACGCCGCAGACTATTAAAAAAGCCATTCACGATATTACAGATCAATTGCGTAGTGAGCATGACAAAGCTGTTCACGAACTTTTGAAGATTGATGAGGCGTTGGCTAGTTCAAATCCTAAGGCGTTGATACGTGCCAAGGAAGAAGCTATGAATGAAGCGGTCAAGGAACTTGATTTTGAAACGGCGGCTTTGGTTCGTGATGAAATGCTTGCCTTGCGTAAACGTTTTGGAATGGAGGAGAAAGCCCTGGAGGCCAAGAGGAAGCTGGGGATTACTAAAGCCAAAAGACGGTACTAATAATGTTACAATAGATACATATGGCAAACGTAGAAAAAATCCTAATAATTGAAAGTGATGCAACTTTTGGTGATCAAGTTGACTCTGTCTTAAAAAGAAATGGTTACGCAACTATAATTGTTCATGGTGGTGTCGAAGGTATGAAGACTATGAATGAGATCGAGCCACAACTTATCGTTTTGGATGTAACTTTGTCAGACATGGATACTTATGATTTTTTGGCCAAGAAGCAGTCAATGCCACTTTTTGCAAAAATTCCAGTGTTTTTGGTTTCAGCCCAAGGTGTTCCTATAAATATGCGCCGCGTTCCTGCTGGTAGTGTGGCTGAGTTTATGATGGCGTTTCATTCAAATGGGGAAGATATATTGGAGAAAGCCAATAGACTTTTTGGACACGAAGCTGTTTCTACACCAAGTGTGGGTGGTTCAGCCTCTGGGAAAAAGTTTAAGATTTTATGGGTTGAGGATGATAAGTTGATAGGAACTATTTTGGCTAAGAAACTTATTTCTTCTGGTTTTGATCTTTTCCACGCCAAGAGTGGTGAAGAGGCTCTTGAGGCTTTGAAGCAAGCGATTCCAGATGTGATTGTTTTGGACCTTCTACTTCCTGGTATTGGCGGGTTTGATGTTTTGCAAGAAATAAATAAAGATCCTGGTTTGAGCAAAGTTCCGGTCATGATACTCTCCAACTTGAGTAAACCAACAGATATAGAACGCGCTAAGGTTCTTGGTGCTAAGAGATTCTTGATCAAAGCTGCTACTTCTCTAGAACAAATAGTTAAGGAAATAAGGATGTTGTGTCAGTAGTATAAGCCAAATTACCATAATATAGCCGTAAGATGCTTGATTTCATGTCATTTTCGTGCTATATTCCGCGTCTATGACACCTGCGCATTCACATAAAACGCCAGCCCATGACCATAAAGCGCCTATTCATGGCGAAGAAAAAATCATTGTTCGTGGTGCACGCACTCACAATCTCAAAAATATCACCGTTGAGATGCCACGCAACAAAATGATCGCTATCACCGGACTTTCTGGCTCCGGAAAATCCTCTTTAGCATTTGACACAATCTTCGCAGAAGGTCAGCGTCGTTATGTGGAGTCGCTTTCAGCTTACGCTCGACAATTTCTTCACAAAATGCAAAAGCCAGATGTCGATGAGATTATCGGTCTTTCGCCAGCTATTTCTATTGATCAAAAATCGAGATCAAACAACCCGCGCTCAACTATCGCCACTATTACGGAAATCTACGACTATTTGCGCGTCCTTTTTGCGCGCGTAGGTAAACCTCATTGTTTGGTTTGTGGCCGTTTGATCCATAGAATTTCCAAAGAAGAGATCTTGGAAACAGTTTTGAAAAATGTTACAGCGAAATCTATCCAAGCCAAGAAGATTTTTGGCGTAGATATCACAAATGCCAAAGTCACGGTCTGGGCGCCAGTCGTCGTTGGAAGAAAAGGTGAGTATTACCAATTACTTTACGATATGCTTGGCAAAGGTTTCGACAGAGTGCGTATCGACGGAAAGGTTCATCGTCTTCGCGACCAGATTATTCTCGAGAAAAATAAGAAACATGATATAGATATTCTAGTGGACGAAATATTCTTGAGCGAATTTCGTGATATCAAACATGCCGACAATGCCAGAGAGCGTTTGTCAGAGTCTCTCGAATTGGCTATCCGTGAAGCTGATGGCCTTATCAAGATTGCTTATCCAGGCGTCAACGAGTCCAACGAGGCCCTAATGTCCGTAAAATTTATGTGTCCCTACGATGGTT
>CAIQCA010000082.1 GCA_903870235.1 uncultured bacterium | reverse complement strand
CTACTATTAGTTTGAACTTGATCATGACCCCAAAAATATGCCAATAATGGAGCATTGAGGCGCTTAGGAAAATCAAAGAACATTTTCCAGGAAATTAGCAGAAAATGGAGCAATTCGATAATCTAGAATATTCCAGATTATGGACCGAGATAATTGCTCCATTCTTTCAGCATCGAATGATTAATGGTACTTTCGTATCAAGATTGAGGATTAAGCTTAAGACGGGTATAATGAATCTCAATGAGATTGGCTTTCATCTCATGAGGATATTACTACCGGGCCTCTGATTTTCAAAAGCCAACAAATTTCCAAGAAACCGAATTGCTATCGACCATATAGATTTTCTACCCATCTAATTGCTTCAGAGTCTGACACCTTACCAAGATAACGTTGGGTTGTTGAGAGATCTGCGTGCCGAAGTATTATTTTGCTTATAATTTCAATTGGCACCCCTGACCTTGAAGCATAAGTTGCGGCATGTCGTCTAAGATCGTGTGGGCGAAGTTTGATTCCGACGAGTTTGCCAATTTTAAAAACCACCTTCCTGGCACCGGCATATGTCATGGGGAAAATTCTTTGATCTAAAGAAATGTTTTTGGCTACGACATAATCCAAAAGGCGGCGACTAATTTTTTTGGGAATGAAAACGACTTCCTGTTCTCTTCCACTTTTGGGGTGATGTAAGAGAAGTTTTTGATCATTAATATCTGAAGGTTTGAGACCTAGAACTTCACTTATTCTCATTCCGCCTCGTGCCATAAGCTCAAGCATAATCCTGTTACGGGTATTAATCGTTCTGAAAATTGCTTCATCTATTGTCTCCTTATCAAAAATTGTCCATTGGTGAAACTTGGGCTTGCCGAAAAGGTTTTTGGCAGCAGGAGAATGACAAGGGTTCCTCATTTCTGGGGAGATTGCATTAGTAATCAGGTTGAAAAATGCTGACAGGGTGGTGTATCTACTCCGCTTAGTGTTTTGTTTTCTACCTTCAGACAAATCAGCCAAGAACGAGATGATTTCTTCCGTTGTTATCGTCTCCATTTTTACGTCAGAGAAAATATTACCAAATCTACCGAGCAAGAACGTGTAATTTTTGATTGTATTGGGCCTTGAATTAATCTTATGATACTGCATGCAGAAAGTGATGGCGTCTGATACCTTCATGGTGTACCTCCTTTTAAAGGTTGATTTAAAGGTCTTTAAAAGGTTTCGGATATCAGTTCAGAAAACGTGATTTCATAGACAGTTAATTGAAGGCATGACCATATGGAGAACTAAATTCCAAAAGTTCCGATATCTCCTATCTATCTTAACACGCAATCAGTGACCAAATATCGGATAGAAAATCTCCACAAAATTATAACGACAAACGTATAGTATTATGTGCGGACGTTTAGCTTATTTTGGTAATGGTACCTTCGGATACGAGACGCTTCTCCTGCCGGATCCTCCCCCAATCGAGGACTACAACATTCCTCCATCCCGAAACATCCTGACGATCCGCAACTCTCCTCAGACTGACAATCCTTCCTATGCCATGCTCCATTGGGGCTTGGTGCCATTCTGGTCCAAAAATCAAAAAACCAAATATATCCTTAACAACGCCAGGGCCGAAGGAATTGAGAAGAAAGCTTCTTTCCGTGAACCATTGAAACGCCGACGTTGTATAATACCAGCAAGCGGTTTCTATGAGTGGCTGCGAAAAGGAGCACAGAAGCAGCCCTATTTCATCCGGCGGATCGATCAGGGCTACATGACAATGGCTGGCGTCTGGGATCATTGGCGAGGCGAGGATGGCCAAGAGATCGACTCATGTTCGATCATCACCACCGAGGCCAATACGCTGATGCTGGAAATCCATGACCGGATGCCGGTGATCCTTGATAAGAATGACCTGGCCATCTGGCTGGATCCAGATACAGATCAAGAGAGGGTGATGTCGATGCTCAAGCCATGTTCGAACTCATGGATAGAAACTTATCCGGTAAGCAGCAGGGTTAATAGTGTGAAAAAAAACGGACCGGCATGTTTGGAAAAAATGGCCGAGCCATTGAGCTGATGAATCAATTCGCTTTGGTGATATACAGCTAAAAGACAACAACAATGCTCGATTCGGCGTCGTATCGGATCACTATACAAACGGAGTTACCTCCCCGTGATTTTCTGGTTACCAGAAGTTCACATAAATCCTAAATTCTGGACTCTGTTTTTAAGAGATTGCACCCGATTATCTTTGTCGTAAATTCTATACTGACGGACGTTCAGTATGAAACTTTATTACTCTCCGACATCCACACCTCTTATCGGCCCGGTGCCAGGAAACGTTTTGCTCGGATTGCGGTTTTTCCAAGATACATTTCTTTGAGAAACCAACCCTTTCCCGGCTTAAACACAGCCTCTTGATTATGCAAGAATTTTGCTGCAGATCTGGCTTCTTTTCGGTGCACAACTGCTATTCGTATGTCCTCAAGAGTCACCATATTACCTCGCTATTTTGATTCATTTACCCTTTCGCGCAATAAACCTGAAGGTCTGAATGTCACAACCCGTCTGGGTTCAAGGATAAGTTTATCTCCTGTCTGAGGATTCCGGCCATTTCGTGCATCTTTTTCTTTGACATTAAATTTGCCAAACCCACTCAACAGCAGTCTATTGCCGTTTATAAGAGAATTCTTTGCAATTCGAAGAAACGATTCAACCGCCTCAATAGCCTGTGTTTTTGTTAAAGTCTCATGATTCTTGTAGATCTGCTGAACTAAGTCTGCCTTTGTCAATGCCATAATATCCTCTCCTTTGGTATTTAATTTTTCCGTTTACGCTATTATTGCCCATCCCCTTGAATGGTCAAATCTGTTTTTACACGCATGAGCAGTGCTTGTCCAACAAGGCATCCAGCTCCGCATTAAACTCGTCAGCCGTTGTTGTAACAATGTCATCTCTGCTTGGCCAGACCTTCATCACT
>CAIQCA010000081.1 GCA_903870235.1 uncultured bacterium | reverse complement strand
CCTGGTCTATCGCTGGCAAAATTGATGCGAAGGTACTAAGAGACATGACACGTGTCCGGGTTCTCGCCTCTCAAGGTCTTGAGGCCCGTATGACCGCAAAGATAAATGTTCGTCAGCCACTACAGTCTTTGAGGGTAAAAGAAGCTCAAGGCACTTTGACGGCGGATCTTGTTTCAATTATTGCCGATGAAGTAAATGTCAAAGAAATAATTTTTGAGACACCGACTAAAGTTAACGCCAAGGTAGAAAGTTCGGTTGGTGCAGAAGATGTGGCCGGAGAAAAATCTATGAGTAATGTTGAGCTTGATCTAAACATTTCAGCAACTTTGAAAGAAGAAGGGACTTTACGTGAGCTCGTACGAGCCATTCAGGATTTAAGAAAAGAAAAAGGTTTGACGATCAACGACAAAGCGACAGTCACAATTGAGACCGATGAGGCCGGTCAGAAGTTTTTGGACAAAAATAGAGAGGCAATCAGTAAAGCAACATCACTAAAAGAGCTTAATTTTGGAAAGGTTGATAGTGAAATTGTTAAAATCGGTGACTTCGGTCTCAAAATTAGTTTGAACTAATGCATGCCATAATAACCACCCCAGGATTTATTGTCGGTTCAGCTTCATATGGTGAAGCTGGTAAACTTATATCTATATTTACTCGTGATATGGGTTTGATCAGGGCTGTGGCACAAGGTGTTCGATTGGAAAAGTCTAAGTTGCGTTACCATGTGGTTGAATACTCATTTGGTAAGTTTTCTTTT
Organism: uncultured bacterium; assembly: GCA_903870235.1. Classification (GTDB taxonomy): domain Bacteria; phylum Patescibacteriota; class Minisyncoccia; order Phycocordibacterales; family PALSA-1337; genus C7867-002. The sequence continues at coordinate 1,477 of CAIQCA010000081.1, read as the reverse complement.
GTGCGAGGTAAAGAAGTTTGGAGACTAACTAGTGCGCAAGGGGAGACAGCTGTTGATGATCCGGCGGTTCAAGAATTTTGGGCTCGAATAGCTCTTCTTCTGCGAAGACTTCTACAGGGTGAGGAAGCCAATATTCAACTTTTTGATGCTGTTTATGCTTGTCATACTTTCTTGAAACAAGACCCGACGGCTGATGTGGAATCTTTACTGGTCTTACGTGTCATGCACGCACTCGGTTATATAGGTGATGATAAGGAAATTCATGGTTTTATATATTCCAATGACTTCACTCCCGGCTTATTGGAATTGGCCGGTCGCAAAAGAATCATGATAAATCAACATATTAACAAGGCCTTGAAAGAATCACACTTGTGATAGAATAGTAGTCAAATGCCCCCAGACGATAAAAGCAGAATTGAGGATTTGAAGAAGACGCTCTATTCTCGTGCGGCTCCAGACATACGCACGCACCGCAAGTTGCGCTTCCAAGACACGAACTCTTCTATACAAAAATCGTGGGAGAGGGTTGCTGAAGACGAAGTTGTGACTAGTCTCAAGGAATCATATGAAGATCATTCTATGTCTTTTTTTACTAAATTATTGATAGGATCTGTTATATTTTGTGTGATTGCCGTTGGTGTTGGGGCCTATCTCTTTTTCAATGGTAAAAATCTTATCTCTGCCAACAATATCGATATAACTATCAATGGCCCAGTTTCTGTCCCTGGCGGTGAACCGGTGTCATTTGATATTGGCATAAGCAATAAGAATAACGTTGATTTGCAATTGGTGGAGATGTCGGTCAATTTCCCGACAGGCACGACTGACCCGTCGGATCCATCACAGGAATTGAAAAAATATTCAAAAATGATTGGCGATCTTAGTTCTGGTAGTGCGGCCCATGAAACAGTGCAAGCCATCATGTTTGGTGAAGAGAATGTGCAGAAACAAGTTACAGTTTCTCTTATGTATAGCATCAAAGGATCTACGGCCGTCTTTACAAAAGAGAAAGCTTATCAAGTCCTGATAAATTCTTCACCGATAATGGTCACCCCAACTTCTTTCAAGGAGATTACATCTGGTCAGGAATTTGATATTAAAGTAAACATAAAGTCTAACTCTGGTCAGACATTAAAAAATATTTTGCTGAGTGCCAATTATCCTTTCGGTTTTATGTTTATGTCGTCAAATCTAAAGCCGACATCTAGTGACAATACTGTGTGGAAGATAGGTGACATACCAGCGGGTGCTGAGCGTAACGTGATTATTCACGGAAAATTACAGGGTGAGGATAGTGATACTCGTTCTTTCAAGTTTACCGTGGGCGCTCAGGATAATAGCAACGTAAATCATATCGCCACAGAATATATGTCTGTTCAGCAGGACATATCTATACAGAAACCGTTTATATCATTGTCTATCGCCATCGAACAAGATACCAATACAACTGACTTCATAGGAGATTTTGATAAGCAGG
>CAIQCA010000080.1 GCA_903870235.1 uncultured bacterium | reverse complement strand
TTTTTCTTTTAGCAGGAAACCCCGCATGAGCCGACCGTCATTAGTTTACGTTAGGTCGTGCGAATGCGGGGATGAATGCCTAGCCTAGCGTATGCTAGGCTTGTGTACATGAGGATTCGAAGATTAAGTCACAGCGTCTATATGGTGCAATACCACCTTGTCTTTGGCACAAAGTATCGCAGGAAGATCCTTAAGGAGTATGTTAAAACAGAAGTAGTAAAAAGCTTCTACAAAACCCAGAGAAAATACCCTACACTCTACTTCCACTCCATTAACACTAATGACGACCATGTCCATATTCAAATGGAGATACCACCCAAATACTCTGTAGCTGCCATCGTGCAAAAGCTTAAGACCTATTCAAACATTGATTTAAAGAAAACGTTCAAGTTTATCCGAGACATGGATGATGGCAGCATCTGGAGTGTAGGGTATTTTGTCTCTACAATCGGTCTAAACGAGCAGATGATTAAACGCTACATACGTAATCAAGGCGTAGAAGACGAAGGCACTAACGCGACCTTCGAATTCGAATGAATCTAAAAGGAAACCCCGTACGAGCCCGGAGGGGAGTACGGGGAGGGGGTCATTACATTCCAAAAACGATTTAGAGAGGCTGACTTTTGAACCTTAACCTGATAGACTTTTCATATGAACGAACAAGGTTTACAACAACTAGACGAAGTATTGGAGAAACCAGTCATAATAAACGATGACGAAAGTTACGACTTATCTTTTGAGAAGATCCAATACAAACCGGATATAGTTTTTTATAAATTTGATAAGGTGGTTATTACTATTGATACGACAGGGATACACTACAAAGATGCTCCAGAAATTTTACTTAGTACATTCACCGACGATTTTGCAAAAGGTTCTATATATAAGCCAGAGACGAGGATAGAAGGAGTCGATATGAATTACATCGCCGCTTGTATAAGGAAAGTCTCAGATGTAAGTGGTATCCATGAAGCGTGGTTATATCCATTTGGAGATGACAATCCTAAGGACGTAAAAAAGAGGGAAGATGCAAGACTGCGTCTTTTTCGACGTTACGTGGAAATGACTCCTGCTCCAGGAGGAATTGGATATATTATAACCGGATAAGGGCTAAGGTTTTTGACGGCCAATTTATTTGCCATTATAATGTTGTCATTATGGACCCACAACAAAACATAAACCCCGTCACTGTAGAAAGTGCTCATACAGAGCAAATAGACTTTATTCATCGTGTCTTTGCATGGATGTGTGCCGGACTTGTGATAACAGCTGTTACTGCATATTTTGTATCTCTGAACCCTTCTCTTGTAGAGATATTTGTTGGCCAGATCTATACTTTCTATGCGATATTAATAATTGAGGTGTTGGCAGTTGTGTATCTAGTCAAGGCTATAAGTAAGATGTCTTCAACTCAGGCGGGTGTTATCTTTATTTTGTTTTCATTATTCAACGGTCTTACGTTTTCTGTTATTTTTCTTATATACGAAATCAGTTCCATTGGCAATGTATTTATCATAACAGCCGGAACATTTGGCCTTATGGCATTTTATGGATATTTTACAAAGAGGGATCTTACAACGGTTGGAAATATAGCGCTTTTTGGTCTTATGGGTCTTATATTGGCATCGATTGTGAATATTTTTGCACGAAGTAGTCAAACTGATCTGATTCTTGCATATGTTGGAGTTGTAATATTTGTTGCACTGACGGCGTATGATATGCAAAAGATTAAATCTTTAAATATAATTGGCGATGAAGGAACCGATGCAGACAAGAAAGAGGCGATCATGGGGGCACTTACTCTTTATTTAGATTTTATAAACCTGTTCCTTAAGTTATTGAGGATTCTGGGGAAGAGACGAAGGTAATTGGTAAGCACGGGATTTTTGCTCGATTTAGTTCGGGCGCTTTTTTGTAATATATTTTTGACTTAGCTAGTATTTTTATGTATATTATCCAAAATGGAGCCCACAAAAAACAATTCGAGTTCCAGAAAGCTAGGTATCATGAAATCAGTATTAGTAAAAGTCTCCGGTGATCTATATGATTCAGAATCATTTATCACCGAAATCGGCAAACTTGCTGAGAAGTATTTCGTAGTTATCTGTGTCGGTGGTGGTAAACAGATCAATGAAGCCTTTGTAAAGGTTGGTATTCCAATCAGTAAACATGGCTTACTCGGAAGGCAAGCTTCATCGCTCCAAGAACGCCAATTGGCCAGGGATGTCTTGGAAGATAACAAAGCGCGCCTTCAGGGTTTGCTTGCGGAGAAGAAAATCCCCGCCGTTGTGATCATACCGGTCTTGGATATTGGATCTGTTCTCTGTCATGTCAATGGAGATCAGTTTCTCAAGACGGCCTATCTTGGTTTCGATCACCTCTGCGTTGTTACTACGCCAGATAGGAAGGAGAAGAAGGCTCAAGAGTTTGCAGATTTTCCGAAAATCGAGATCTTGACTGTAACTCCAGACTAACAACCGGTTTCGTGATTCAATCGCTCCGATGTAACATGGGGCGATTTTTTGTTTATCTACACAGATAATGTCTCTGTCATATAATTTGGACGTCCAGACCCTAAAGTGTTAGCATGTCAGCATATGAAATTATCCGAATACAAAGCGGCGTGCAAAAAACACACGAGGTCGTTCTTGGATGGAGCAATAAGTATCCCATTCAATATTGTTTTTGGCAGAAAAATAGGTACGAAGCATATTTGGCCACCCAAAAACTATAAGAAGAAATATAGTTTTATGTATTTCTGGTTAATCCAGAGACCTTTGGAAGATCGGGGCATTTTTATTCCTCAAGAGTCTAACAAGGATGGAAGTGAGTTCAGAACTTTCAACAACGAGCACAAGATCATAGATAAGATGGTCCAATCGGCCACCGTGCCCATTGAGAAGTTTTTCGTAGACATTGGCGCCAGCAATGGTATCGATATGTCAAATACATATCTTCTTGCTGCAAATGGATGGAAAGGCTTGTCTCTTGAGATCGACGTAAATGCTTTCGCTAGGATGGCTGCGACGTACCAATTGTTACCAGACGTCAGTTTAGTGAGAATGAGAATTACTCCCCAGAATATAAATCAATTGCTCGACTGTGCCTCAGTTCCAAAGCAGTTTGGCGTTTTGAATCTTGATATCGATGGATATGACTACTATGTTTTGGAAGAGGTTTTGAAAAAGTATAGGCCACAGATCATTGTCGCGGAGATCAATACCATGATTCCTGCCAGTGTTTGTTTTTCAGTCAGTTTTTCAGAATCCTTCATTTGGGCTGAGAACGAATTTCAAGGCATGAGTTTGGCTATGTTGAAAAAACTAGCTGAAAAGAATAAGTATAAGATTGTGGATGTGAATGGGGCTGCGGCCTTTTTGATGCCAGAGGAAATTTCTACTCATATTCCATCTTTAAGTTTGGAAGCGCTAGATAGCAAGATAGTCGCACTCTATAAGAATATTGATCCCGTGCTACGCAAGCAGCTCAATCTTGATTCCAAGAAGGCTCTGGACTATGTTTCCAATCAGCTATTTAAGGTGGAGCAAAAAAATAAGTATTTTTTGGCCGCCTATAATAAAAAGTAACAGAGGAAATAATTTTCGCCCCAAAACGACCGAATAATCTCATAAAAAACACCCCAAGACAGGCAGACGTGTGGCTGGACCACATATCTGCTTTTGTCTCAGGGGTTCGATGGTGACTAGGCGATGGGATCGCCATCTGGCTCTAGGGGAATATTGTCCACGCCGACTGCACGGACTTCGCTTATAGTCACAAACTACCTTAGGTGAGGTCCGGTGAGGTGAGGTTAGTACGTCACCGTTTTTGTGCCCGGAGTTCGCTAGACGGCGACTGGGCCGAATAACTACAAGCGCTTTTTTCCAGAAGATCTGTCTTTATTTTACTGGAGTTATTTGACGGTGTACAGTTTACATTGGTTTTGATTGGGGGTTTTTCCGGATGATTTGCTATACTAGGCTCGTGTGAAAACCGTGTGTTGTGCTGGAAAGACGAATTAAGACAGAATTATGCCTCAAAGAGAATATTTTAAGTCACTCGATATGTTTAGGTTCTTAGCCTTTTTCTCGGTGTTTATTTCTCATGTCGCGCTTATAATCAT